>JAAZLE010000091.1 GCA_012799455.1 Clostridiales bacterium
ATTTCGGTCTTCACTTAACTCTTAATTCAGATTTTAGTGAGTATCCTTGGAAATGTGCATACAAAGGGCGAAGTTCGTTAAACGATGGAAAAGGGTTTCTTTTTTCAGACACAAAAGAGGTGGCACAAAAAGCAAAATATAGAGATGTGACACTAGAATGTGAAGCTCAGTTTGAAATGCTTAATGAGTTTGGCATTACTCCGGACCATTTTGACAATCATTCTGGAACAATGTATGGAATCAACCTAAGGCCTTTTTTTATAAATGCTTTTAAGTTGTCTAAAAAGATGAATTTACCGTTTAGATTCCCTAAGAGAAACACTTTTTTAAAAGATTATTTCTCTGGTAGGGTGCCTGGTTATATTACTTTTGCCCATAAAATGATACTTGGTACAGCCAAAATGTGTGGAGCAAAACTGATAGATGACATGATAAGCAATCCTTTTTCTATAAAAGACATTAGGTCTTATGAAGATTTAGAGGAGTATTACATTAATCAAGTGCTAAATATTAGAGAAGGGGTAACAGAAATGTTTTTCCATCCCTCATATAGCTCGGATAAATATAAGAGCTTAACGCCTGAGTGGCAAAAGAGAGAATATGAACTTAAATTTTTAATGAGTGGGAAATTGCACGATATTGTAGAAAAAGAAGGAATTAAAATAATTAGTTACAAAGATGTCTAAGAGAAGTTGTATATTTTACGTTATCCAACCTCATTTTTAGATTTTGATGTAGTAGGTGTTTCTCAATAACTCCACAAACATTTATCCATTAATCCATAAGCCAATAAACAAAATAAAATCAAAGAACGAAAGCCCAAAGACATATTTCTAAAAGCATTCATAAAGGAACTAAGAGAAAGAGAAACAATCCTTAATGAGTTTGATGAAATGGCATGGGGTTATCTCGTAGAAAAGGCAACGGTGAATAGAGATGGTTCAGTTAGTTTCTTGTTTAGGAATGTTATGTTAAATGGGTTTTGGAAAGATTTTACACAAGAGGGGTTTTAATTATGGTATGATGAGCTTGGGAGTACGTGGTTTAGTTTAGCAAAGAGGAGTTCAAAATGAAGACGAGGATGATAAGAGTTTTGAAAGGACTAATTATTTTTGTGTTCGTATTTATGATTTTGCTGTTATTTGTTGCATGCAATCCCGAAGCACGAGAATTAGAGGATTATAAAAAAGCTAGATCAACTGAATTGATAGATTATGCACATAACAAGGGTGAAGATAATTATAGTCCAGAGAACTGGCAAGAGCTTTTAAGTGTTCTCGAAGAAGGCTTGTTAAAGATTAAAGAAGCAACGGATAAAGAAACTGTAGATTCATTGTATTATGAGTGTTTTGTAAGAATTTCTCGCGTCAAGAAGCCTATTCAGCCAATGAGTGTAGCTGAAGAGTATGCTGAGGGCTGTGGAAGTGAAGACGACCCTTTTGTTATTTTAACGAAAGGTCAATTGATTCATTTCTCTAATCAAGTCTTGATTGGCGAAAATAAGGAAGATTACTTTATCTTAGGAGCGGATATTGACTTAGAGTCTATGGAGTGGAATCCAATAGGTTTACTCTCATATTATGACAGAAAGCCAGGTGGCTTTAGTGGGGTGTTTGATGGGAATGGACATGAAATAAGGAATTTATATATAAGCGAGCGAAAAATTAATAGTGCCGCAGAAAATATTGGTTTGTTTGGGTGGAATGAAGGAACCATAAAAAACCTAGGTGTTGTTGGAATTAATATAAATATTAGGTGGGGACCTATATATGGCGTGGGGATGTCGGCCTGGGTTGGTGGTTTAACTGGAATGAATGGTGGAGATATAATAAATTGTTACACCCAAGGTAATATTAAACTTAAATATCTTGGAAAGGTTACGGGCGTCTCACCTAACCATATTCGTGCAGGCGGATTGGTAGGGGGATATAGTGAGGGAAATGTTAAAAACTGTTATTCGATGGTTAATATGGATGTTGAGTATAGAGGTGAACCTGGGACCATGACCGTATCGTGGTTAGCTGCGGGTGGCTTTGTTGAAAATTCTTTTATAGCGGGCAATATGGATGCTGAATTTGATTATTACGGTAGAGTTGGTGGTAATGATTATAAGCTATATCGCTTTGGTACTGAACGTAAAAACTGTTACGCTTATGAAGGAATAATGTTAAATGGAAAGCCTTTGCAGGGCGATTCATCCTTATGTTCAAAAGATGAATTAAACACAGCTAGTTTTTACATAGAAAAACTAGGTTGGGATGAGAGTGTATGGGATTTTGATAATTTAGATTTTGATGAAGGATTTTTACCAAAACTACGTAAGATAAAAGATGTTCCTAGTGAATAAACGCTAAAAAGAGTTTGGAATGTTTTTTGTATTATATAGCGTTTTATTGTAAATATGTTTTAAGAGGAGTAGTCAGTGGCTAAGAAGCAACAAAGGTTTAAGTATAAAATTTGGCTTTGTTTAATACCAATTATTTTACATGTAGTTTTATCTGTTATTATGGCTATAGTTTCAAAAAACCTGCCACCACTTCCACACCTATCTTGCGCGACAGAGGAAATGAAGGTAAAAGCTTTGTTTATAATCATGTGTTATGTTTACTATGCTAGTATCATATTTCTATTCCCCACAATATTTATGGCAAGGTATTATTATATATTTTCTATCAATATAGAGAAGCTTCTAGAACGAAAGAGGGGAATAAAGGCAAGGATTGCAACGAGCGCCGTCGGTGCTGCTTTTTATCTGCTGATTGCTATTATGGGTTTATGGGGCGTGCTTGGGTCTATGTCAAAAATGCAGCATTTTGTAATATTTTTTCCAGTATCTGTGATTACGATTTTTTACTTAGTTGTAACAAGAATGTTTTTAAGGGATTTTTATAGCATAGTGCAGACCAATAAGCGCAAAGAATAACATGAGGGGATCAAAACAAATGCTTAAAACAACTACAAAAATATATATTTTATTTCTTATAGTCATTTTATCCACATTATTAATAGGTTGTGATCCATATAGTGCAGATTTTAAACAGTACAAAAAAAATAAATTGACAGAAGTTCAAGCTTACGCAGATGCTATAAAGAAACAATATAACTACACTCCAGAAGGAATACAAGAACTGGCATTAAGTGTACAGAGTGGCATAGCAGACATTAATGAAGCTAGATATTATAATGAGGTAGATAAGTTTGTAGCGGACACTAAAAATGCGATAGATTGCGTGGAGGTAAAACTGGATTATAATGCTGAGAAGTTGATTTTTGCGCTAAATTCGGCCAATAGAATCGAAGTGCCGGGGCTTCAAAATAGTTTCTTAGCCCAAAATATTTTTGTAGGGAGAAATATAAATACGCCTAAATACAAAATTCATGTTATTATGAACCAAGCACAGCTTGATAGTGTGTTTGTTGAATCTCCTCAGATTAATTTTGATAACGAGATGGTTTTAGTGGTGATTTACAAATCTTGGGTCAGCAGTAAATGGCATTTAATTAGAAAAATAGAATTAGACGAAAGCGTGTTAAAGATATATACCAGAGATAATACTGTCCCATATAGGGAAGATACGCCATCATGTCAGGTAATATATGTCTTCAAAATGGATAAACTAGATGTGTTCGAAACAGAATTGATTTTTATGGGAAAAGAAATAATTAATCGAAATCAAGCATAAAATGTAGATTGTAAAAAGTTTCGTACCTTTTTTCATTTTACTCGGATTATGCAGAAATTGACCGTTTTATACAAAAATAAGCGGTTAGAATGGTGATGCGAATTTTTTCAAGGGGTACGAAAATTTTAACAGGGGTACGAAGTGCTGTCGATGTGAAGGTGGTTGGGTAGTGCCCCGCAGTGTTGGGTTTAACATTTAAAAAGAGAAGCTTATTAATTGAATAAAAAACTTTAACTTAGTACGTAAGATTGGATTTAAAGATATGGTTTTATGAGATCGGTTTTTATATATCTTTTATTGATAAATTGATGAAATTGTTTTTGTGAATAGACATTAGTATTAATATATATGATATAATTACTGTGCTTGAATATTATTAAAGGGTTTTGTGCTAAGAATGAAAGTTAGAGTGAAAAAAAGAGTTTGCGTAATGGTGGGCATAATCATGTTATGCCTTATTGGTTTGTGCTCTATTTTTGCTGATGGAGATAAGGGAGTAAGTGCAGAAGCTTTAGGGGGCTTGCCAGAAATTATTTTAAGCACTGAAGACTGGGCTAAATCTGTTACAGTTACAATAAACTATCCGGATTCAATAACATATAAAAAATATCAAACAGTATGGAAAAAAACTCAAGTTACATCTGCTATTAAAGATTATGAAGGACCATTTGAGATTGCAGATGAGGGTGAAACAGAGATTAGAGCATATTATGAATCTGGGCAATACTTAACTAGGTCAATAACAAACATTGATAAGACAAAGCCAACAGATTTAAGAGCTAGCTTGGAGGTTAATTTAAGGAGTCCTGAAAGAGTTTTACTAAAGGTAAATACCACAGATTTGCATAGCGGCATAAAAAAAGTTTGGCTATTTGGTTTAGGTCATACTCTTGAAAACAGAAATGGCGAATACGTTGTGGATTTAACGCATAAAGCAGTGGGCAAATCATTCACCATAGAAGCAGAAGACAATGCAGGAAATACAAATAGTACAAGTTTTACTTATTCAGTATTTGACTACACTACGGATATAAGAGAGCTTGCAAATTTGCACGATGAATTAGGAGATGGTTCGCGGTATACGGCTAAACTTTGGGGTGAAATAGAAGATACATTTTCAGAATTAGAAATGGGCTTTATGGTTCCTTACATAGATAACTCAGAGATTAATAGTTTAGAAGATAAATTGATGAGGCAGCTAGAAGGAAGGTTTAAGTTTAATACAGAAATTAAAGAAGTTTTAATTGGAATGGATAGTAATATTAGATATGGAATATCAGAACATGCACTAAGTGCAAAAAAGGGTAGCGACATAGTTTTATACATTTCTAATGCAAATTTTACAGAAGATAAAAAAACCGAGTATGATTTACTACTAAATACACTATCGGGATATTCAGCAATAAAAACAATACCAATAAAACTAGAATTAAAAGAGAGAAATAATGAGTATATTAAAATTACTGGGGAAATGAATATAGCATTCACTAAGCCAGATGGGTATGAAAATATAAAGCTTTTCCATTGCAGCGATCAAGGTACATTCAAAGAGATTTTAACAAATGAACTTAACGGTAATATTAATGCTAAAGTCAGTTCTGATGGAATATTCTTTGTTGTTCTAGATGAAACAACATCTAGAGATGCAAGGTTTGAAAACGGCTATGTCATTAATGGGAAGTTTTATTCATATGGGCTATTTTGGGGCATAATAGCTGGGGGAATAGTACTATCTGGTGTTGTTTTTATAGTTACATTTACGCTTGTCTCAAGAAGGGGAAGACCAAAGGGCGTAGCTCATAGGCTTACACGTAAAAGGAAATAATAGTTACTTAATATCAAAATGCAAAAGCCGCCATAAATTAATTCTATGACGGCTTGGTTTTTTTGTTTAGACTCTATGTATTAGATAATCCTAATCATTAAAATGTCATCTGTATCGCTTAAGGTTTCAATGTCTACATCCTCACAGCTTTCAACATCAATTAAAGCGTAGCCAATGGAGCCTCTTTCTGCATAACTAAGATTTGCATTCCCAGCAATTTTTGTAATTGTTTCAAATGCTTTGGTCCCTGCATTATAAGTTACTGCAATTCTGACGCTGGTTATACGCTTAGTGGTGATTTTAGGGAAGTTTACACTATTTACAATTATGCCATCTTCTATATAGTCCTTAAGTTGTTTTGCAGCCATTATTGCGCAATTATCTTCAGACTCTTCTGTAGATGCGCCGAGATGTGGGATTGCTATTACACCTTTTTTATTTACTGTATCGCAAGTAGGGAAGTCCACAACATATTTATGTACTTTTCCTTCATCTAATGCACTTAATATATCTGTGTTATTAACAAGTTCAGCTCTTGACATATTTACAATAACTACTCCTTTTTTCATGAAAGAAAGAGATAGTTTATTAATCATGCATCTTGTAGAGTCAAGAAGGGGAACGTGAATTGTAATGATGTCTGCATTTCTATAAATTGTATTTACATCATTTACAAAATTAACTTCACAAGTTAAAAGACATTTGTTTTCCGGTGTCAAGTAGGGGTCGTATCCCATAATGTTCATGCCCAGTGCTGCTGCGCTATTTGCAACTTTTGCTCCAATTGCTCCAAGTCCTATAACACCTAAGGTTTTCCCATATAGTTCGTTACCTACAAATGCACTTTTCCCTTTTTCGACCAGTGTTGCAACATCTTCTTTTCCCTCGAGTGAATCTGCCCATGCGGTAGCTTCTTTTATATTTCTTACAGCCATAAGCATGCCACATATAACGAGCTCTTTAACCCCGTTAGCATTCGCTCCAGGGGTGTTAAAAACAACGATTCCTTTATCAGTTAATTCAGGAATGGGAATGTTATTTACTCCAGCTCCAGCTCTTGCAACAGCAAGAAGGTTTTCATTAATAGGATAGTCATGCATCTTAAAAGACCTAACAAGTATTGCATCTGGGTTATTATCTTCACTCGATACATTGTATGTCTTATCTAAAACATCGTATATTTTATCGCTAATTGGATTTAAGGTTCTGATATTGTACATATTATTTATTCTCCAATTCAAATTTCTTCATAAACTCAATAAGTGCTTTAACACCTTCAACTGGCATTGCGTTATAGATACTAGCTCTCATGCCTCCTAAAATCTTATGACCCTTTAAAGATATGAATCCGTTAGCGGTAGCTTCACTTAAGAATTTTTTATTTAATTCTTCGCTGTCTGTAACGAATGGAACGTTCATTAAGGAACGGTCTTTTTTAGCGACTGGGTTTTTAAACATGTCGCTACTATCTAGATAGTCATATAGAAGTCCAGCCTTATATTCATTATTTTTTTGCATTTCGGAAACACCACCAAGTTTTTTAACCCATCTGAATGTTAGCATTGCCATATATATTGCAAAGCATGGTGGGGTGTTATACAAACTATTATTATCCGCAAATGTTGAGTATTTTAACATCGTAGGGCAAAATTCTAATGGAGTTCTTGCCAGCATGTCTTTACGTACTATGGCGATAGTTACGCCAGCAGGACCTATGTTTTTTTGTGCTCCAGCATATATTGCACCATATTTATTGACATCAATAACTTCGCTCAAGATGTTAGATGAAGCGTCTGCAACAATAGGACAGTCAACCTTTGGTAAGCTTGTGTATCTTGTTCCGAAAATAGTGTTATTTTGGGTAATATGCACATAATCCAGGTTGTCTCTAAAGGTTATTTTGTCAAGATCTGGAATGTAAGTATATTTTTGATCTTTGCTGCTAGCAGCGGCAACTGCATCTGTGTAGCGAGATGCTTCCTCAAATGCTTTATTGGACCAGTTTCCTGTTAATATATAATCGGCTCTTTTCTTTTCGGAAAAGTTTAATGGAACCATAGCAAATTGTTGGCTGGCTCCGCCTTGAATGAACATAACTTCATAGTCACTTCCGATATTCATTAGTTCGCGAAGTAATGACATAGCCTCGTTATGGATATCATCATATGCTTTTGAGCGATGGCTCATTTCGGTCACGGACATACCGCTACCGTTATAATCTAAAAAATCGCGTTGTACTTGTTTTTTTACTTCTTCTGGTAAAACACTAGGACCAGCTGAGAAATTATAAATAGTCATACTAACCTCCAAAATTTAATGAGTCAATTATACTATCAGTTGTTTTTTTTGTCTATTCTATAAGTAATGTTCAAGGGCTATATATTCACTTACTATGATATCCACATACATAAGTGATGTTTGAGGAACTACTATGACAAAAACATTGTTTATTGTATAAGGTCAGACTAGTGTGAACATTATACTTTAGGCTATAAGCGGCAGCTTAGTTTAGGATGATAGTTGGCTTATAATGAGAAAAAGTTTAGTAAGGGATGGAAGGAGCCATACGGTTTGTCAAAATAGAGACTTAAGTTGTATAATTTAATCATAAACGTAGATTAGTTTAAATAATTTTTTGATGAAAAGCAGTATGTTACTGTGATATAGGGAGACGATGTGGCAAAAAGACTACAAATAGCATTTTTAGGTGGGGTAGAAGAAGTTGGCAAGAATATGACATTACTTGAGTATGGAGAGACCGCAATACTTGTAGACGCAGGTCTTGGCTTTCCAGATAGTGAAACTATGCCAGGCATAGATTTTATAATTCCCGACTTAGATTATTTAATTTCAATAAAAGACAAGATTAAGGGCATTTTTATTACTCATGGACATGAAGACCATATAGGTTCTTTACCTTTTGTGTTGCAGGAAATAAACGTTCCAGTTTATGGCTCGGCAATTTCGGTAGCATTTGCTGATAATAAAATTGAAAGAAGATCAAAAAAGAAGATAAAACAAAAGTTTATAACTGTAGAAAACGGCGATGTTATAAAAACGGGTCCGTTTGAAGTGGAGTTTATAAGAGTCACCCACTCAATTGCAGGAGCTTATGCTTTATCTATATCTACTCCTGCTGGCATCGTGTTTATGACAGGCGATTTTAAAATTGATCACACGCCAGTAGATGGAAAAAGGGCGGATTTATCTAAAATAGCCGCAATAGGTGAAAAAGGCGTATTACTATTAATGTCCGATAGTACGAATGCAACAAAACCAGGCTATAGTATGAGCGAAAGCAAAGTAGGGGAAAGTTTAGATGAGATTTTTAACGCAAATAGAACAAAAAGAATTATTGTAGCAACCTTTGCATCTAACATACATAGAATTCGACAAATTATAGAGTGTTCTAGTAAGTATTCCAGAAAAATAGCATTTGGTGGCAGAAGTTTACAAACCACTATGGAAATAGCTAGAAAACTAGGGGAGATTAAGTTTGATGATGAAATGCTGGTTGAGACTACTACGAAAATTCCTGATGAAAGAATTTGCCTTATAGTTACAGGAACTCAAGGTGAAGAAATGAGTGCGCTTTCCAGGATGTCTTCAGATACATATAAAGGCATTAGAATAGATGAAAATGACACCATTATAATATCAGCAAGCTCAATTCCAGGTAATGAAAAGTCTATAATTAAAGTTATAAATAACCTGTCAAAAAGAGGAGCGAATGTAATTTATGAATCATTAAGTGAAGTGCATGCATCTGGACACGCATACCAAGAGGAATTAAAACTGATGTTTGCACTAACTAAACCTGCCTATTTTATACCTGTTCATGGAGAGTTTAGGCATATGAAGGCCCATGCGGAGCTTGCATTACAAATGGGAATGCTCAAGGCAAATATTTATATTCCTGAACTAGGGGATGTAATAAGCGTAAATCGAGCTGGTATAAAGAAACTACCCAGCATTGAAGCAAAAGGAGTAATGTTAATTGGCGATAGGGAAAGTGAATCTGGGGAAATTATAGAACGTAAAAAAATGTCTGAAGAAGGTATTGTTATTATTGCGATAACAATATCTGGGGGTACTAAACCCGACATGCGTATAGATTTGATTAGTAAAGGAGTAACTATTCCTGAGAAGCTAGAAGATGATATATATTCTACACTCTATACTCATTTTGGAAATGTAGGATATAAAGACATGGTTCCTTCAGAAATATCAAAAGTGGCCAGAAGATTGATAACAAAATTATTCTACTCCAGAAACAAAAGAAGCCCAATGGTTATTCCTGTGGTTATGGTAGAATAAATTTTACTAAAAGCGAATATAATTAACAAAAGTTTGATATAATAAAAGAGCTATGAGTTTTATTAAGATATAAATAGTGCACACTGTAATCTAGAGGATAATATGAAAGAAAGAAAAACAGCCATTATTTTTACAGAAGAAGAAAGAGCGATTACTGCTGCAGCAATTAAAGAAGAGTTGCTTAAAATTAATCCAACTGCGATTGTTATTATTATAGGAATGATGGAAATAAGAACTCGAGTTATTGCAGATTTTATCTCCAATCTTGCAAATATCAATTTAAATCCATCTAAGATTGTGACTAAGGTAAAACAAAGGGTTAATTATAAAAACATTAACAATATTCCCAGAAGTAGTCTTACGGTAAAACAAACATCTGCATATAGAAATATGGAGAATATTTTGTTAAGGTACGATCCTTCTTTGGTAATAACAGTAGGGATAGGAGCTACACAAGAGGTTTGTGCGGTAAGGAATAAGCTAAAAAGCACATTTAAAGTTTTGACCGTAGTAGATGAATATGCATTAAATAGAAATGTTATTTATGACTATGTAGATGCATACATGGTTCCCAATATGGCAGTGAAAACCGAAATGGTAAATTGTTACGTTGATGAAGATAAAATTTTTATTGCAAATATTCCCATAATGAATAATGTAAAAGAATCTATCGATAAAAACACTGCACGTAACAAGTTAAATATAGATACGCGCATGCCAACTCTTTTATTAGTCGTTGCGCCAAATGACAATGAGGCTTTTAAAAGTCAGATAGAAGTGTTAGATAAGTATAAAAACCAGTATAATATCAGAGTTTTTGTTTATGATAATAAGGAAGCAGTAAGTGTTGCTAATAGTTACAACTTAAAAGTATATACCGACTTAGATGAATTAAACAAACTTTATTCAGTAGCTGATATAGTTCTTTCATGTCCTTTTTCTGCGATTATCGAACCTGCTTTTAGAAGAGGGATTCTAGTTGCACTTTCCACTCCTCAGACAGCTTTGGAAGAAAAAGTTTTTAACTATTTAACTGATAAAGTAGCACCTTGTGAGAATAATAATAGGCTAATATATTTTCTGGATAAATATCCTCGCGAAGAGTATGAAAATATTAGAAAAGAGGGCGAAAAGCTTAAGTTAAGGGACCCAAACGAATTCTTTTCGCTGTTTTTCTAATTGTATACTTATTTAAAATATACGAAAAACCGGCTTTAGTGCCGGTTTTTTTATGTGCTTAGATTTAGTTGTTATTAAATTACATTTCTTGTCTATTTGAAAGTGCTTGAGATAAAGTAATTTCATCTGCAGAAGCGACTTCACTTCCTACTGGTAAGCCAAAAGCTAGGCGCGTTACTTTGATATCAAAAGGCTTAATAAGTTTAGCTAAATAGGCCGCTGTTTGCTCTCCGCTAACATCTGAGTTGGTTGCAATAATTACTTCTTTTACTCCATCTAACCTTCCTAGGAGCTCTTTAATTCTTATGTCTTCTTCTCCTATACCTTTAACAAAATCGAGTGTTCCATGTAATACGTGGTATAGTCCATCGTAAGCGCCAGTTTTTTCAAAAGCGATAATGCCTTGAGGGTCTTTGACGACACATATTACGGACTTATCTGCTTTTTTGCAGCGCTCGCAAATTTCATCTTCAGAGTAGTTTCCGCACGCGGTACAGAATTTAATTTTATCTTTTGCCTCTTGGATAGCATCAATTAAATTTTGAACATCACTATCCTTCATATTGATTATCGAGTATGCATAAGAAGTAGCCGTTTTAGTACCTACAGATGGTAATGTTCTAAATGCAGCAATCAAACGATTTAATGCACTCAGTTGGTCCATTAAAATAGTCCTCCCATACCACCGGTGAAGGGTCCCATGATTTTTTCATGCTCTTCTTCTACAAGAGCGCTTGCTTCATTATAAGCTGCTATAATTAAATCTTCTAACATCTCGACATCATCTGGGTCCACAGCTTCGGGTTTAATTGTTATGCTAGAAAGTTTTCTGTCGCACGTCATAACAATTTCTACCATGCCGCCACCTGATGTTGCTACTACTTCGGTATTAGCTAGCTCTTCTTGTGCTTTTAATAAATCAGCTTGCATTTTTTGTGCTTGTTTCATAAGTTGTTGCATATTTGGCGCTCCGCCGCCACCACCATATCTTGCCATATTAAACTCCTTTTAAAATTATATTGTGTGCTTTTTAGCCTAAGTACTAGTTCAAGTAATTATCTTATCTATTTATCATCATATTTTTTGTATGTAAATTTATCTCCAAACATGTCTTCTATAAATGCCTTATCTTGTTCAGTCATGCCGGTAGCGCTATCTTTTGCTTGTATAAATGATATTTTCAACTTGTATTTTCCGTTGTCTATTGTTTTAATTAGTTTCTCTAGTTCATTGATAGACATATTTACTAATTTATATGAAGATTCTTCTTGAAAAACTATATTTAGGATGTTGTTAGCATCTAAAGAATAGTCTGCTATCCGTTCAAATCCACTTTGCAAAAAGCGTTGAGTAGGGAAGTTAACCTTAACGAGTTCTATAAACTGAGTTAGTAATTTGTCTGCTTCGGGCGAATGGTTTTTTTCCTGAAAAACAGGGCCGTGTTCAGTAGCTCCAGAACTAATAATAGCTTGGAATCTACTGCTTACAGGAGGGGTAGAGACTTGTTCAGGTTTTAAGTTAGAAACATTATCTTGATTGCTAATTTGTTTTTTTTCTACTGTTGTGGGCTTTGCACTCTGTTGAGGAGCGGTTTTAGTAATTGTTGGATTTTGTATAGAGCTTGTTGCATTTTGACTGGAAGGAAAAGTTCCATGCTTAATTATGTTTTCTACAGCAGAAATACGGGATATAACGCTATCTATACTTGGTTCTGTATAAATTGTTGCAGCTTTTACAAGATTTGCATCGAAAATTATGTTTTGTTGTGAACTATATCTTAATGAGTTTTCGCTAAGTGCTAAAATTTCTAAAATCCTAGATAGCTTATAGTTATCACATCTTGAAGCGAGGTTAGATATTTTTGCTAAATCCTCCTTGGAAAAAGTTCCAGTAAAGCTGGGTATGTTTTTTACACTCATAATATTTCTAAAATATTCTGATAGTTCTCTGTTTAAAATTTCTATACCTTTACCTTTTTCATAAACTTCGTTGGTAATTTCTAATATTCTACCTACATTAGAGTCTATAATAGCTTCAGCGAGCTCAAAAAGAGTGTTAGTCTGCAGAGAGCCTAAGACTTCTAAAACATCTTCAAACGTTAGTTTTTTTGGGGCATATGACATACAACTATCAGCAATAGACAAAGTATCTCTAACACTACCAGCTCCATGAATAGCAATTTTTTCTACAGCAGGCATATCATACTTATATTTTTCAAGATCAAACACTTTAGCCAAATGATTTTGTAGTTCTTCCTTAGAAACCAGCCTGAAGTCAAAACGCATACATCTAGAAAGTATTGTCTGGGGAATTTTATTTACTTCGGTTGTAGCTAAAATAAAGACTATATGTGCAGGGGGTTCTTCTAAAGTTTTTAGTAGGGCATTAAAAGCTGCCTGCGTCAACATATGTACTTCATCAATGATGTAAACTTTATATTTTGCAACAGTGGGAGGAAACTGAACTTTTTCACGAAGGTCTCTGATACTGTCTACTCCGTTATTACTAGCTGCATCCATTTCTACTACATCAAGGTTGCTTTCATTTGATAAAGCTAAACAAACCTCACATTTATTACATGGAGAGCCATTAATAGGATGCAAACAATTTAGCGCTTTTGCAAAAATTTTAGCCGAACTAGTCTTGCCAGTACCGCGAGTCCCAGTAAAAAGATAAGCGTGACTTACAGCCCCTGCATTAATTTGATTAATCAAGGTTGTCACAATGTGGTTTTGTCCAATAACTTTATCCCAAGTATCTGGACGATATTTTCTATAAAGTGAAACAAATTCTGCCATAAACAAGATTATACCATAAATAATGGTGATTTATAATTATTTTTTATTTTAGGGCATTAATTGATGCCATTTTTACTTAAGTCGCACTAATTTATATATGTAGATGCTAGATTTTTGCTGAGTGTTACTTTAGTGATTGTATTTGCGAGCATACATCTTCAAGTTTGTCTTGCTTTTTTAGTTACTAATTAGCATTGTTAGTTTTTATGGAAGACGATAATATTCTTTGTCTTTATTTAATTATTGTTGTTTTAAGTTCATGCTTGACATGAATTTATCGAAAGCCTTAACACCTTGTTCATCGTGTTTAAAGGCTGCAGTGCATCTTAAAATATCCACGCATTTATGGTTGATGTAGTCTTTAACTGCTTGTTTAGCTTCATCTTCTGTTAGTTCTAGTCCATTATCATTTGAAAGCTGCATTACCATTCCTAAATGTTTAAACAGAGGATGATCTTCTTTTGTAAGTTCCTGGAAGTTTAATGGAGTTTTCCCAGTTAAAATATCAACAATTAATTTACATTCTCTGTCTAGGCGACCAGGAAGTATATACAAGCCCATTGCTTCAATTAGACCGATTCCTTCTTTTTTGATGTTATGCATATCTTCAGTAGGATGGAATATACCATATGGATGTTCTTTGTCTGTTCTATTGTTACGAAGAATGAGATATAGAGAATATCCATTTGATTTATCGTATGTAGCAATGACCGTAATAGTATTATGTTGTTCTGTAGTTTTAGCTAAAATATGGACGCTTTCATCGGAATAAGTTTTCCACGCATTTAGAATCTCTTCCGCCTGATTTTCAAGTTCTCTCCTATTCAATGAGGTTAATTTTATTACGGAATTATACCAATCAAGTATAGAGATACCAACCGCAGGATGGTTTTGTGAGTAGTAGTATGTCTTATTGTTTCTTTCAAACATAGGTAGAACTTTTGAACCGCCTTGATAGTGTTCGTGAGATAAAATTGACCCGCCAACAATTGGTAAGTCAGAGTTGCTTCCCATAAAGTAATGTGGAAACATTTCAACAAAATCCAAAAGTCGTACAAAAGTATTTCTGTCTACTTTCATTGGTCTATGATCGTCAGCTACTGCTATACAGTGGTTATCAAAGTAAACATATGGTGAAAACTGTAAAAACCATGGTTCGTCGTTTAAATAAAAAGGAATCAACCTCAAGGTGTCTCTTTTTCCAGAAAGTCCTAGGTTTTCTAAACAAATAGGGCATTTAGGATATTTGTCTTGTGGCGCAACTCTTTGTGCTGCTACTTGTTTATTATCTTTTTCGGGCTTAGCTAAATTAATAGAAACAATGATGGCTCCATCTGGTAAATCAACTTTCCATACTAGATTTTTACGAATATCAACATGGCGCAGATAATTAGAGTTCCATCCTAAATCATTTAGATACTTGCAAGCAGCTTCAGTTCCTTGCGTTGCAGCGATGGAGTCGAATTCAGATATGACATTACTAGGGCTAGGGGTAACAAGACCCATAATTTTAGTTTCAAAAGCAAGACTATCATCTTCTGTTGTTAACTTGTTATCTATTGCGTAGCGAATAATTGGTTCAAGTATGCCAGTTTGTAGCGCTGGTATAGGCTTAGATGGAGATTCGGGCTTTTGAAGCGAAAAAAGTGCTATTAGAGCATTATGTGCATATATTGCATCGTATTTATCTAAACCTAGATTTGCTTTTGCATATTCTACTAAATTTGCAATGTTTACGCCAATTGATGGTGTCGTTTTTTTCATAATCGTACCTCGTAAATGTTATATGTTTGTATGATTCTAACGGTAATAAGTTGATAGTTAGACTGTTATTTTTGACGCAATAGCTGACCATAAATATCGTTTATAGATTGGCTATTGAAAGTTGCTTTCTGCAATAAGTACCAAGAAAGGATTGGGATTCATAAAGTCAGCATTTTTATCATAATGTAACTGTTTGGCGCATATAATAATCACCTATCGCAAGATGAACTTGAATCTAGATTAATATAGTTGGAAAATATTAGATGCTAAACCTCAAAACATAATGAAATAATCCCACCATTCAAGTTTGCAAAAGCAAGCCTTATTATGGTATAATTTGCCTCACATAACCATTATACATACGTGGAGGAGAAATGGCAATTCGATACGAGAAAAAATCTCTTTTAAATAATTCAAAGTTTAGTCAAATAAGCAATGAAATATATAATGTTGACATTGATACCGCCGCAGAAAGAGTGGCGTTTATAGCGTCAAAACACATAGAAAAAGTTAAGGGTAATGTTGATATTTTCAGTTCTCCAGGCAGAATAGAAATGATAGGCAATCACACTGACCACAATCATGGTGAGGTTTTAGCAGCAGCAGTTTCGGTAGACCTTTTAGCAGCTGTTACAAAAACAAATGATAATATTGTTACTATTAATAGCGTTGGGTATCCTATTGTAACAGTTGATTTAAACGACTTAAAAATAAACAAAACTGAGTTTGGTGATTCATCTGCGTTAGTGAGAGGGGTTGCAAAAGGGTTTATAGATAGAGGGTACAAAGTAGGTGGGTTTTATGCTACCACAACATCAGATGTTTTCAAAGGAGCAGGCATGAGTAGCTCTGCAGCGTTTGAGCTATTAGTATCTGAGATTTTTAATGTGTACTACAATGGTGGTATTGTTGATCCGATAACAAAAGCGATTATATCTCAATTTGCAGAAAATGTTTATTTTGGAAAACCTTCTGGGCTTATGGACCAATCAGCAATATCGTTTGGGGGTATTAGTCACATAGATTTTCAAGATCCTAAAAACCCTATTGCGGAGAAGGTGGAATGGCCTTTTAAAGACATCTCTGTAGCGGTCGTAAATTGCGGAGGAGATCACGCAAACTTAACTCCAGAATATGCAGCAATAAGAACAGAGATGGAAAAAGTAGCCCAAATATATGGTGTAACTACGCTAAGAGATGTTCCGGAGCAAGAGTTTTACGATAAGTTGCCCATTGTTAAAGAGAAGGTTTCGGGAAGAGCTATTTTAAGAAGTATCCACTTCTTTGATGAAAATAAAAGGGTAAGAAAAGTATACCAGGCCCTGAAAGAAAAAAACAAAGAAGATGTTTTTGGTGGGGTCAATGAATCGGGAAGAAGTTCATATGCAAAATTACAAAATTGCTACCCAGAACATGACCATTCTCAGACAATTCCGCTAGCGTTAGCAATTGCAGAGAAGACACCTGGAGTAGTTGCATCTAGAGTCCATGGTGGGGGATTTGCCGGTACGATACTTGTCTTTGTAGAGACCAATGAAATGAAAGGCTTCATTGACATAATGTCCAAGTTTTTTGGCGCTGATAACATTTATGACCTAAAGATTAGAAACTCTGGTGTAACAAAGTTAGATTTCTAATAAAACCAAGAATTAGGGACTTAATCGTAGGTTTGGTATATAACTTGCTGCAAAAAAGACTATGCAATAAGCTTTGGTATTAATTAGGGCGCAATAGGCGTATAATTATACATGGTGGCTTGTTATGATTAGAATAATAGAATCTTGGGGCTATCAGGTGAAATAAGGATGTATATTAGGGTTTTATTGCAATTAATAACGGGTTTCACGTTGCGGCGTGACAGGAGCGTGTTAAATGCAGTGGCTATCTGTGACAAGAGGAGTATAAAATGAGAAATTTAACTTTATTAACAGATTTATATGAGTTAACAATGATGAATGGTTATCTGGAAAGCGGGATGGCTGAAAGAGAAGCCGTGTTTGATTTGTTTTTTAGAAAGACTGAGTACATAGATTTTGCTTTAGTTGCGGGTTTAGAGCAGGCGATTGATTACATTAAAAATCTAAATTTTTCTGAAGATGATATTAAATACCTAAAGTCGTTAAACTTGTTTGGTCCTAAGTTTTTTGAAAGAATAAAGGACTTTAAGTTTACTGGCGATATATATGCTATGCGCGAAGGTGAGATAGCATTTCCTTCAGAGCCAATTTTAACTGTAAAAGCTACACTTTTTGAGGCGCAGTTAATTGAATCTGCCCTTTTAAATATCATAAACCATCAAACGCTAATTGCTACAAAAACAATGAAGATAACCCAGGAAACTAAGGGTGGAGTTGCAGAGTTTGGCTTACGTAGAGCGCAAGGTCCTGATGCTGGCATATATGGCAGTAGAGCAAGCATTATAGGAGGATGTAAGTCTACATCAAATGTTTTAGCTGGCAAAATGTTCAATATTCCAGTTAGCGGGACTCATGCACATAGTTGGGTTATGAGTTTTAAAAATGAAATTGATGCGTTTAGAGCATATGCAAAACTTTATCCGAAAGCATGTATTTTATTAGTAGACACATATGATACTCTCGGTAGCGGCGTCCCTAATGCAATAGCAGTGTTTAAGGAGTTGAGAGAAAAGGGCTACGAGCCTATTGGAATTAGAATAGATAGTGGAGATTTAGCATATTTAACAAAGGCTGCAAGAAAACAATTAGATGATGCTGGGTTTAAAAACGCAAAGATTTTTGCATCTGGCGATATAGATGAAGAAATAATAATGTCTTTAAAGAGCCAGCAAGCAAAAATTGATAGTTGGGGTATTGGAACTAAGTTAATAACTGGTCACCCAGTTTCTGCTCTAGGTGGCGTTTACAAGTTGGTTGCGATTGAAGAAGATGGGGTTTTAATGCCCAAAATTAAGATATCAGACACTTTAGAAAAGATGACTTTACCAGGGTTTAAAACGGTATATAGAATTTATTCCGAGGGAAAAGCTGCTGCGGATTTAATATCGCTTAGAGAGGAAAAGTTTGACACAAGTAAGCCTTTAACAATATTCCATCCCGTGGAAACATGGAAACAAAAAACTTTTGATAGCTATGAAATGAGAGAATTGTTAGTTCCCGTATTCATAAAAGGAGAACAGGTTTATAAAGTTCCCGCTTTGGAACAGACTGTAAAATATGCTCAAAAAGGTATTGATGAATTCTGGGAAGAGTATTTAAGAATGCATAATCCTCACATATATAAAGTAGACCACTCGGATGGATTATACGATTTGCGTAAGAAATTACTTTATGCAAGTAAAAAATAAAAACTTTGTACAAGTACGCGGTACTTAAGAGGCATGTAAAACTAAATACTAGAGGTGAAAATAATTTTGTACAAGTATACTGTGCTTTGAAAAATACAAAACTAAAGACTAGAGATAAAGAAAGTTGTACGAGTAGGCTGTACTTAGAAATATATAAAACTAAATACTAGAGAGGTGTAAAATGTTAAGAAAAGATGTTCCAGTAAATCGCACATGGGATACAACAGGGCTGTACGCAAATGAAGAAGCATTTGAAAAGGCATTAGAGCGAGCAAATGAACTGCTAAAAGAATTTGATGCGTATCAAGGAAAACTAAATAAAGATAACGCTATTGACTGTTTAAATTTAACAGTGGAAGCAGAGCGTTTAGGAAGTAGATTATATGTTTATGCAATGATGAAAAGGGATGAAAACACTGCTCTTCCAGAAAATCAGGCAAGAATAGGAAAGGTTCATATGCTACTTACAATGTTTAGTTCCAAACTATCATTTATAAGCCCAGAACTATCCGCACTCGATGATAGCGTATTAGAAGAAATGAAAAATGATGCTAAATATGCAGATTTTAGTGTTGTGCTATATGACATCATAAGACAGAAAAAACATATTTTGAGTGAAAAAGAAGAGAAGGTTTTAGCTGAAGTGTCCGCGTTTTCTTCGGGTTATCAAGAAGTTTTTACTATGTTTGATAACGCCGATTTAAAATTTGACGATGTTTTAGACTCTGAAGGTAAATCTCATCCATTATCGCATGGAAATTATGCTGTGTACTTAGAAAGTAAAGACCCTGTGCTTAGAAAAAATGCATTCAAGGAATATTATAAGCGTTACATAGCATTTATAAATACAGTTGGTACGACTTACATATCCTCAGTCAAAAAGGATAGTGCTCTTGCAAAAATAAGAAAGTATGAAAGTGCTTTGGCAAGCGCTTTATTCAACGAAGATGTTCCAGTAGAAGTATATAATAATCTGGTTGAATCTGTTAGAAAGAATACCCCGAAGATGCATGAGTATATAAAACTTAGAAAAGAAATATTAGGACTAGATGAAATGCATATGTATGATATGTATGTAGCCTTAAGTAAAGACGTTACTATGGAATTAGAGTATGAAGATGCATACGAACTGGTGTGTAAAGCACTAGCACCTCTGGGTGATGAATATAACAAGATTTTGAAAAAGGCTTATAAAAATAGATGGATAGACGTTTACGAAACTGAAAATAAAAGAAGTGGAGCATACTCGGTTAGCATATACGATCATACGCCATTTGTTTTGCTTAACTATACCAAAACAACTTCTGATATCTTTACAATCGCTCACGAGATGGGGCATGCAATTCACTCATATATGTCTAATGCCGCTCAACCTTTTTCTAAGGCGGACTATAAAATATTTGTCGCAGAAGTAGCAAGTACTGTAAACGAAGTGTTAATGCTCAAATATCTATTGAAATCAGCTGATGAAAAAATGAGGGAGTTTTTATTAAATTACTTCATCAGTATGGTTCGTACTACATTATTTAGACAAACGATGTTTGCAGAGTTTGAAAAGTTTGCACATGAGACATATGAGCAGCTTAAGCCTGTAACGCCAGATTTACTAAACGAGGAATATTTAAGGCTCAATAAGGCTTATTATGGTCCTGGTGTAGAGCATGATAAAGAAATATCATATGAGTGGATGAGAATACCTCATTTTTATAGAGCATTTTATGTGTACAAATATGCCACTGGAATAACTGCCGCTATTAATATTGCAAACAAAGTGCTTGAGGAGGGTGCAGATTATGTTCCTAAGTATTTTAAAATGCTATCAGCAGGATGTTCTCTTCCTCCAGTAGAAATTTTAAAACTTGCTGATGTTGATCTCATGAGTGAAGAACCTTTTGAAATCGCCATGAATGAGTTTGCAAGTGCAGTTAATGAGCTTAAAAAACTAAAAAGCAAGTAGTAGTTGTTTGACTAAGTATTAGTTATTAGTTAGGATATAATCCTTAAAGTAAAGTGATTTACTAATACATAAAACACGCTGACACTTTATGTTGTCAGCGTAAGATATTAAAAACTAAAGGTGCAGATGAAAAATATAGGAAAAACCATTAATAAAATAGTTTTAATAGCCTCAATATTAATGATATTGATGATATTTTGGGTGGCTACAAATCATTTTCAGCCGTTACAAGCAGAAGCCGCTACTTCATCGGTTGGTGCAGAGATTGTTTATGGAACAAAAAACTATTCCAACGGAACGATAAAGTATGACATGCAAGTAAATCTTGATATAGAAAAGTTAACCGAAGGAATGTCAGAAATAGACAAGACTGCTAATATGGGTATTTTGAGCATGAAGATGTCTGCATTAAAAACTAAGTTAGAAGAAAAGGGTCTTAAAGTCACTGCTAGTGCAGATGGGTATTCGTTATCTACCGACATAAGGACATATTCTAGTGCCCATAAAAGAGCTGTTATGGACCCTGAACGGGACGGATATGAAATGTACGACCCTAAAGAAGGTTTGAAAACCTGGGGCTTTTATAGAAATATATATGAGTTTACATTTGATACTGCATTTAAGAATGTTGCTAATAATCAATATCTTTTAGTTGCAGATGAAGCAATTAATGGTATGAGAGATTATGGTATAACCGATAATAATTTTCGCTATGTTTTTAATTACGGTACATTTATGACTCAAAAGACATTGACTTCAAATGCAGACAAAATATATTTTAATGATAATGAAAAAATTTACATTCATGAATTTGTTATGTCAAAAGATGGAGCGGAAGGTAAGCAGGTTACTCTCACGCAGAAGGCATATAATTCAACTGGGTGGAATATAACGCTAGTAGCCATTGTGTTAGTGGCTTTAGTAATCACTGTACTAATTAGATATAAACAAGTGGGCGCTGCAAATAAAGAAAGAGCAGCTATAAGTTGCGCTATAGGAGGCAAAGATGGCGGAATATAAAGATGAAAAAAAGAAGGAAAAACAAAGGAGGTTTCCAGAGAGTCAAGCAACGGAAATGAATATGCTTGGGGTATTGCTTAGCAATCCAATTGAAGCTCCTGATTTTGCATCAAAGATGACAGATGAATATTTTAATTATCCACGCCATAAAAAAATATTTAATGCAATTAAAGCACTAGCACTGACTTCGAAAGTCGATCCCATAATAATTGACAATTATTTAACTAGTCATGGTGAAGGAGAGCCTGATCTGTTGGGATATATGATGGATCTTGTTAATAATCTGATATATAGGTACAACGGGGACGAGTATTATAGAACACTGTATAACGAAATGGTTTTAAGGCGTATACACTCTACGGGTAGAAGCATTGTAGAGGCGGCCGAAACAATACCCGATAATGTAGCTTGCTTAGATGAAGCAGAGAAAAAGATGTTTGAACTATCCGATAGTTTAGGAAATACTCAATCACTAGAGCACATTAAGGATGCGGCTAGTGTATATGTTAATAAACTCGACGCGCTAGCCAAAGATAGAAATGCCTTCAAAGGTCTTTCCACTAATTTCCCATTGTTTGATAAATATACAGGCGGACTTAGGAAAAAGAATTTGATTATACTTGCAGCAAGACCTTCGGTTGGTAAGTCAGCATTTGTCACAAATATAGTTACCAAAATACTCGAAGGTGACTTTGAGAAAGGTCAAACAAGTGATAAGGTAATAGCATTTTTCTCTTTAGAAATGGGCGCAGAAGAAATAGTGAAAAGAATAGTAGCAATTACAAGTAATGTTTCAATGAAAAGGACTTTCACCGGCGAATTAAACACCAATGATTTTACAGAAATTATATCTGTTCATGACAAGCTAACAAGATCTAATATTTACGTTGATGATACTGCTGCTCAGACACCAAATAATGTTTGGGCTAAGTGTAGGAGATTAAAGCAAGAAAAGAAAAGATTAGACTTAATTGTCATTGACTACTTGCAGTTACTTAGTATTAAAGATCCAACTGAAAGTGGCGGTTTAACTATGAATGAAACTGCAGAAATAACTAGAATAAGCCGTATGCTTAAAATGATGGCAATGGCTTTAGATTGCCCAGTAATTGCGCTTTCACAACTTAGACGATTGGATGGCAGAAAAGCAGAAGCGGGTAAAGCGCTAATTCCTAAACTTTCTGACTTAAGGCAATCGGGTTCTATTGAGCAAGATGCTGACGTTGTTATGTTTTTAGCTAGAGAAGACGAGAATGCAGTAAATAAGGACGAAGGCAATATAATACTGGCAATAGAAAAAAACCGTAATGGTCCGTTAAAGAGAATAGTCTATCATTTCTTTGGTGAGCATGTCAGATTTACTGAGCGCGATGAGTATAAAGAAGAATAGTGCTCTTAAATAAGCAGGCTATAAAAATATTGCAGGTTTGTATAAGCATACATTGAGTGATTAAGATAGGATTAGAGTTTGAAAAACAAGCATGATGTATTTAGGATGTGTAAACGCTGAGCCTATAAAACTAGACATTATTATGCTTTTAGTATATACTTTTTTTAAAATACAACTTAGAAGCAGTAGAGACGAATATGTCAAAAGGAATTATTTACAAAAAACCAAAAGAAAAGATTACTCCTAAACAAGTTGGGATTAGGATTGTGTTGCTTGTTGTATCGGCATTTTTGCTAGCATTTTTTACTAAGCTGACAGGGCTTGGGATGGACAGGATTTCCGAAGTCATTTATACACGTAGTCTCATAGAAATAGCATTAATTTTTGTGGTAAACCTGGTGCTTTTAGCGGTTATTTTATTTACTACCAAGTATGTAAAGCACGATGCTATGTCAAGAGATAAAATGTTTGCAATTGTTTGTGCCTCTCTTGTCTTAACATTTTTTGCATCTTGGGGTTTTTCAGAGTTAATAAATGTGTACATAGCACCGTTACTACTGGGTTCATTACTAATAGCTACATTAGTTGATAAAAGACTTGGTATATTAACGCAATTTTTTGTCTCAAATATGTTTTTCTTAATCTCAATACTTTGGGACAGAGACATCGTTATAGTTAGCGAAAACATTGGAGCAATCATTACTTCTTTAGTGTCATCGGTTGTCATAGTTATGCTGCTTAGCAAGTCTGCAACCCGCTTAAAGTTTACTGTAGTTGGAATTATAGTGGCTTTAGTATCTTCAGTTATTCCAATGTTTATACATTTAGCAGCTGGTATTAGAGATGCTTATACAATACTTGTAAGTGGAGTCTGGTCTGTAATTGCTATAGTATTATCAGTTTCAATTTATACGTTAATATTACCGATAATGGAGTATGCGTTCCGAGTGAACACAGTGTTTATTATGTCAGAACTTTGCTCTTTAGAAACTCCTCTTTTGAAACGTTTGGTACAAGAAGCTCCTGGGACATTTAATCATAGCCTTGTTGTAGGAAATCTTGCAGAATTATGTGCGGATGCAATTGGCGAAGATACACAGCTTGCTAAGGCGGCTGCATATTACCACGACATAGGTAAAATAGAAAACCCAGAATATTTTGTAGAAAATCAAAAAGGAGTAAATCCACACGATGATATTATCCCAGAAGTCAGTGTATATATGATAGTTAACCATGTTACAGCGGGCCGTGAAATACTTAAAAAAGCAAGGGTTCCAGATATTATTGCAGATATAGCAGCAGAACACCATGGGACAACACCAGTTAATTATTTCTTATACAAGGCACAAAGTTACACTGAAGAAGAGTTGGATAAAATAGAATATAGTTATCCTGGACCGAAGCCAAAAAGCAAAATAGCTGCAATTATCATGATTGCAGATACAGTAGAAGCTGCAAGTAGAGCAAGAGGAAACTTTGACGATATGGATGAGTTTCGTAAGTTTGTAAGGAAATTAATTAAATCAAAAGCTGATGCTGACCAGTTTTCTGACTGCCCGATTACATTTGAGGATTTAAAGAAAATTGAAGATGTGCTGGTTGAAGCAGTTCCTTCATTGTATCATGCAAGAATTAAGTACGATAACGACACGAGAAAGAAAAAATAATGTTAGATATATTTAATTTTAGTGAGTATGAAAAATTGGCAAGGCACGCCGCGTTGGGCGTGTTTTCGCATTTTAAAATAAACCATAGAGATGTTGATTTGGAAGTAGGGTTGGTTACAGATGAGGAAATCAGAGAGCTAAATAGAGAAAATAGGGATATAGACTCAGTGACAGATGTTTTGTCTTTTCCTTCAGTTAATATAACCCTTCCTTTTAATAAATCTGATTACGAGCAAGACATTAATCCTGAAACGGGAGGAGTTATAATTGGCTCCATATACATTTCTAAAGCTAGAGCTATTAGGCAGGCAGAGGAAAGCGGGCATTCTATTTCTAGAGAGCTTGCGTTTTTAATAACACACGGACTTTTACATATACTGGGATTTGACCATATTTCTGATACGGACAGGGAAAAAATGGAAGAAAAACAAAGAGTGATTATGAAAGAGTTAGGAATAACTAGAGATATGGGAGATAGTGAAATAATGAATTCGATTAAGGAAGAAGAGTTTAGAAGCGGTTTTATAGCAGTGCTTGGTAGACCTAATGCAGGCAAGTCTACATTGATTAATAAGCTTGTAGGACAAAAAGTGGCAATTACAAGCTGGAAACCGCAAACAACTAGGAATAAAATACTAGGAATTAGAAACGATGAAAACTCACAAATTATATTTGTGGATACACCAGGGTTACATGCCCCAAAAAACGAATTAGGTAGATTTATGATGCGCTCGGTAACTGCTGCGCTAAATGAGGTAGATGCTGTTTTATATCTTACAAATGCAGAGAAAGAATTTAATCATCATGACAAAGAAAATGTAGCGCGATATATAGACACAGGAAAGCAAGTTATTGTCATAGTTAATAAAATTGATAGAGTAACACCTGCTAAAGTCGGCTCGATTTTACAAGAGATATCTAAAATTAATGGTGTTTCTGCGGTGGTGCCAATATCTGCTTTAAAGGGTAAAAACTTAGATGCTGTAATGCTAGAAGTTAAAAAGGTATTACCTGTAGGCGAGGCGATTTTCCCAGATGATATATATACCGATAGAGGGATGAATTTTATAGCAAGTGAAACTATCAGAGAAAAAGCTCTTAGAAACTTAAATGAAGAAATTCCGTATGGTGTTGCAGTAAAGATTAATAAATATGTGGCAAGCGAGGAATTAATAGAAATTGACGCAGAGATAGTTGTTCAAAAAGCTAGTCATAAAGGCATCATTCTTGGTAAGAATGGAGAAATGATAAAAAAGATTGGAACAGAAGCGCGTATTGACCTTGAAAAAATAACGGGGACTAAGGTATTTTTAACGCTCTGGGTGCGTGTGGAAAAAGACTGGAGAGATGATGGGAGAATGCTCGAAAAGCTGGGATATAATAAAGATGATTATAGAAATTAATAAAAAGCAAGGTCGCCCTTGCTTTTATTATGGAAAAAGAAGGTAAATAAATGAGTAGTTCAGTAAAAGCATTATGCGTAAGAACTGTAGATTATGGCGAAAATGATAAGATATTAACTCTTATAGCCGTAAATAAAGGCTTGATTACGCTAAGAGCTAGAGGTGTTAGAGAAATGAAGTCTAAGTTAAAGCTTGCCTCTACTCCGCTTAGCTATGGAGAATACTCCTATGTGGAAACTAAACAAAGAAAAACACTTACTGGATTTTCTCTTATAGATAACTTCATGAATTGCTGGAGAGATTTAGATAAATATGCCGCTTCGCAGATAATTCTAGAAGCTTTGGATAAAACATCCAAAGAAGAAATGGAAGTGGATAAAGAACTGTATTGCGCGTTGGTTAGCCTCTCCTATATTAATAATGAGAATATAGTTTCATATATATATGCTCTGTGGTTTTTGTCAAAACTGCTAGTAATGTTAGGATTAGATCTAACCGATTACGATAATTTGACTACAGATACCAAAGATTTATTATTAGCCGTCAGTAAAGCAGAGCCTGATGATTTAGGGAGTTTGGAAATGTCGTTACCTACAATAACAAGACTTCTATCTTGCGTATCATTAGTGCTTAAATCCGAAATGTCTATAAATCTTAATTCTGTGAATGAAGCTATTAAAACCATAGCTAATTCAAAGTAAAAGAAAACGATGATACTCTATTATCTAACTAAATATTGTAAAAACCGTGAATAAGGCTGGAAAAAGATGTTTTTAGCTGTATTTGGTTATGATTGTTCGTATAAGGTGGTAAATCATTTGCCAGAACTATGTGTAAAATATTATAATACAAGCGATTTAGTAAGTATTTATGTAGTATAAAATATATTTAAAATAAAATAATTTTTTAGAGGAGAAAAGTATGACAAAATTTGTTTATTTATTCAATGAAGCAAACGGAAAAGACAAAGCCAAATTCGGCGGAAAGGGTGCAAATCTTTCTGAAATGACTCATATGGGGTTACCAGTACCTCCAGGATTCATCGTAACAACTGAAGCTTGTACTAGTTATTACGAAAACGGAAGAAAGATAAAGGATTCCATTATAAAGGAAATTTTTGACCAGTTAGCAGCATTGGAAAAACAAGCTGATAAAAAGTTTGGTTCCATTGATAACCCCTTCTTAGTTTCAGTAAGAAGCGGAGCTAGAGCATCTATGCCAGGAATGATGGACACAATTTTAAACTTAGGTTTAAATGATGTAGCTGTTGAAGGTCTTGCAAAATTAACAGACAATCCTAGATTTGCATACGACTGCTATCGTAGGTTTATTCAAATGTATTCAGACGTTGTTACTGGAATCGGCAAAAAGCACTTTGAAACTATTATTGATGATCTTAAAATGGCAAGAGGAATCAAAGCTGATAGCGACTTAACAACAGAAGACTTAAAAGAATTAGCAGATAAGTTTAAGGCTTATTACAAAGAGAGTAAAGGCGAGGATTTCCCACAAGATCCAAAAGTACAACTAATAGGTGCTATTGAAGCCGTTTTTAGAAGCTGGGAAAACGAAAGAGCTATTGTATATCGTAGAATGCATAACATTCCAAGTTCTTGGGGTACTGCAGTTAATGTACAGGCAATGGTTTTTGGTAACATGGGTGAAACTTCTGGAACAGGTGTTGCGTTTACACGTGACCCATCTACAGGCGAAAATGTGTTATATGGTGAATATTTAATGAATGCACAAGGTGAAGACGTTGTTGCAGGTATTCGTACTCCAAACCCTATTGCCAAGCTCGAACAAACAAATCCACAAGTATATAAGCAATTTGTAGAAATTTCCACAAACTTAGAAAGATACTTCAAAGATATGCAAGATCTAGAGTTTACAATTGAAAGAGGGAAGTTATACATTCTACAAACAAGAAACGGAAAACGTACTGCTCAAGCAGCTGTAAGAATTGCAGTAGAGCTAGTTGAAGAAGGTCTATGTACAAAAGAAGAAGCTCTTATGAAGATAGATCCTAAACAATTAGACGATTTACTACATCCTACATTTGCCGCATCAGAACTTAAAAAGAGAACACCAATAGCTTCAGGTCTTGCTGCATCTCCTGGTGCTGCAGTTGGTAAAATTGCATTTACAGCAGAAGAGGCCAAGAAGAGAGCAATGGCTGGCGAAAAGGTTCTTTTAGTGAGATTAGAAACATCTCCAGAAGATATCGAAGGCATTAATAGTGCAGAAGGTATTTTAACTGCAAGAGGTGGAATGACATCACACGCAGCAGTTGTTGCTCGCGGAATGGGAAGATGCTGTGTTGCTGGATGTGGAGACTTAGTTATAGATGAAGAAGCAAAAACTGCAACAATTCATGGCGTTACATATGGTCCAAATGATGTTCTATCACTAAATGGTAGCACTGGCTACATTTATGAAGGTGCAATACCTACGGTTGAACCAGAAGTTGGTGGACAGTTTAAGGTAATCATGGATTGGGCAAACGAAGTACGCAGATTAAAAGTACGTACCAATGCTGATACTCCAGAAGAAGCGAAAACAGCTGTTGAATTTGGCGCAGAAGGAATTGGGCTATGCAGAACAGAGCATATGTTCTTTGAAGAAGGCAGAATTCAACCTATGAGAGAAATGATTTTAGCAGACAACAAAGAGGATAGGAAAAAGGCTCTTGCAAAAATACTTCCAATGCAAAGAGATGACTTTAAAGCAATATACGAAGTTATGCAAGATCTACCTGTAACAATCAGATTTTTAGACCCTCCTCTACATGAATTCTTACCACAAAAAGAAGAAGACATGAAGGCTGTAGCAAAAGAAATGGGTATAACAGTAGCAGCTGTAAAAGATAAAGTTGCAGCACTACATGAAGTAAATCCAATGCTAGGTCATCGTGGATGCCGTCTTGCAATAACCTATCCAGAAATTGCTGAAATGCAAACAACCGCTGTTATTGAAGCTGCAATTGCAGTGAATAAAAAAGGCGGAAATGTAAAGCCAGAAATAATGATTCCATTAGTAGGCGAAGTTAAAGAATTGGCTTTTGTTAAGAAGGTTGTTGTAAATACTGCTGAAAAAGTTATGAAGGCAGCTGGTGTTAAAGTTGATTATACAGTTGGAACGATGATTGAAATACCAAGAGCTGCAATCACAGCTGATAAGATTGCAAAAGAAGCAGATTTCTTCTCATTTGGTACTAACGACTTAACACAAATGACATTTGGATTTAGTAGAGATGACGCCGCTAAGTTCTTACCTCATTACTATAGTAGCGGAGTATTTGATAGCGACCCATTTGCAACAATTGACAAAGAAGGTGTGGGCGAATTTGTTAGAATTGCAGCAGAAAGAGGCAGATCTACAAAACCAGCACTTAAGCTTGGTATCTGTGGCGAGCATGGTGGAGATCCAGTAACAGTAGCATTTTGTGACCAAGTAGGACTTGATTATGTATCTTGTTCCCCATACAGAGTTCCAATCGCAATTTTAGCAGCTGCACAAGCAGTTATTGAAGCTAAATAATAGCTAGTTTTATACTAAAACATAAATAGCGCTTGAGAAATCAGGCGCTATTTTTATTTAATTATTTTAGTCATTATTTGACGGTAATACCATACGAATTTAGCTAATTGGAAACGACGTGAGACAATATTGGGAAAAGGCTATAATAGGTGTAGAAACAGTTAAAACTATTACGCCAATATGTTATTATATGCTGGTGGATATGGATAATTAATAAATGAATTTATCTCATGTTTTAGAAAAAGTATTTTAAAGGATATTTTATGAAAGAAGATTATTTACAATTTGAAAAAGAGTTTTTATCTCCATATGCAATGCAAAGTGTTAATACATTAGGTAGAGCTGAAAAACAAGAGCCTTGTCCGTTAAGAACAGAGTTTCAAAGAGATAGAGATAGAATAATTCATAGTAAAGCATTTAGACGTTTAAAACATAAGACGCAAGTATTTATCACACCAAGTGGTGACCATTACAGAACTCGACTGACACACACTCTTGAAGTAACGCAAATAGCTAGAACCATAAGTAGGTCCCTTAGACTAAATGAGGATTTAACTGAGGCTATTGCGTTAGGTCATGATTTAGGGCATACTCCGTTCGGGCATGCTGGTGAAAGGGTATTACAGCAAAAGGTTGGACATTTTGAACATAATGAACAAAGTTTAAGAGTTGTAGAAGTTTTAGAAAACTTAAATTTAACGCATGAAGTTAAAGATGGGATATTAAATCATAGATCGAGTTTAACACCATGCACTCTTGAAGGCATGGTAGTGAACATTTCTGATAAAATTGCATATTTAACCCACGATATTGAGGATGCAATTAGAGCAGGTGTGCTAGATGAAAATAAGCTGCCAGCAATTTTAGAAGAAATTATAGGAAAGGGGAAAGGTAATAAAATAAATAGATTAGTAAACGATATTATTACTAACTCATATGGTAAAAATTTCGTATCTTTTTCAAATGATATGAATGAAGCGGTCCGAGAATTACGAAGCTTTATGTTTAAAGAGGTGTATTGTTCGGAAAAAGCCAAAAGAGAAGAAAAAAGAGCTGAGGGATTACTAAAGTCTTTGTTTGATTACTTGCAGAAAAACCCACATGAAATACCTGTTATTTACGGAACTTACTCAAAAGATCTAAATACGCAAATAACTGACTATATAGCTAGCATGTCTGATACTTATGCTATAGCATTATTTGAGCATTACTTTATTCCTCGTAACAAGGATCTTTATTGATAGAATGTTTAACAAGAAAAATAAGAGTTAAAACAAATGAAAAAAGAATACAGAAATAGTGATATTTTTAATGGTTTAAATGAAAGTCAGATTGAGGCTGTCGAATGCACAGAAGGACCAGTCTTAGTTTTAGCAGGGGCAGGTTCAGGTAAAACCCGAGTGCTAACTCATAGAGTTGCTCATTTGGTTTTGAATAAAGGTGTATCTTCCGCCAGGATTTTAGCAATAACGTTTACTAATAAAGCTACCAATGAAATGCGAGAAAGATTAGATAACTTGCTTGGTGACAATCATATGGTTTGGATTTCTACCATTCACTCTTTTTGTGTAAGTGTTTTACGTAGCCACATATCTAAACTAGATGGCTATGAGTTGAATTTCTCTATTTATGATGATAGTGATTCTCGAAAGGTCATAAAAAAAGTCATTAAAGAAATGGAGGAGGAGGGGAAATCGGTACTAACTGAAAGCGTTTGTAAAGATGCTATAAGTTATAATAAGCAGTTAGGACATACCGCAGAAACATATGCCGCGACAGTGTTACCCGTTCAAAATGATATAATAGCGGAAGTTTTTTTAAGATATGAAAAAAAGATGAAAGAAAGTAATGCATTAGACTTTGATGATCTTTTAGTATATACATATATAGTACTTGATACCTTTCCTAAGGTAGCTGCACATTATCAAGACCGCTTTCAATACATACATGTAGATGAGTACCAAGATACAAACTTAATACAAAATAAAATAGTAGACATTCTTGCCGCTAAGTGGAGAAATCTGTTTGTAGTAGGAGATGATGATCAAAGTATTTATGCTTTTAGAGGGGCGGATGTAACTAACATATTGGGATTTGATAAAAAATATAAAGACGCTACCGTAATAAAGTTAGAAAAAAACTATAGATCAACTCCGCAAATTTTAGCTATAGCAAATAATATAATTCAAAACAATGAGTTTAGACACGATAAAACATTGATTCCAGTGAAAGGTCCTGGGGTAAAAGTCGAGCACATAATTTCACTTGATGATAGAAGGGAGGCTAGTACAATTGTATCTACCATCATGGCACTAAAGAGAAACTTTGGGCATCAAAATTCTGATTTTGCAATTTTAACGCGCGAATCGGGCCTCATAAAGACAATAGAAATGGAAGTAAATGATGCAAGGCTAGATTATATTATTCTTGGCGGACTTAAACTTTTTGAAACGAAGGAAATTAAAGATGTATCGGCATTTTTAAGATTAATAGCTAATGAATATGATAGTGAAGCCTTTTTAAGAGTTATTAATCTCCCTGCTAGAGGCATAGGAAATAAAACGCAGGAGAAAATTATTGAGCATGCACGGATTAAAGGCATATCTCTATTAAAAGCCGTAGATGATATAGCACTAGGAAATGCAGTTGGTTTTGGTAAGGCTACAGGAATCAAAGAATTTGCAGAAATAATGCAAAAACTTTTGGGTTTAAAAGACAGTAAAGTGAGTGAGTTAATAACATCTATAATGGAAACAGTTCCTTTGGCTGCAGAATATGAGGATAAAGACGGTGCCGTTGTATGTAGGGAGCGTTTAGATAATATTAATCATTATAAACGCATGGCAATTCAAGCGGAATATAAGAGCCCTAAGTTAACATTAATTGACTGGTTGCACAGCACAGTGCTTGCTACCGACCAAACGGTTGAACAAGATGACAGCGGAAAAGTTACTATTGCAACTGTTCATGCAGTAAAGGGGCTCGAATATAAAAATGTGTTTATAATAGGATGTGAGGAAAATATATTTCCTTCAGCACAAGCACTAAGTGACGATGATTTAGAAGAGGAAAGAAGGGTTATGTACGTAGCTGTTACAAGAGCTAAGGAGAGATTATACCTTTCATCAGTGCGAGGAAGGTTTAGATATGGCACTGTTCAATATAATCCCATTTCAAGATTTATAATAGAATCAGGTGTAGGAGAAAAGCAAGAATCATTTAAAAACTTTGGTGCAAGTGGCAGGGAACAAATGCTTGAAAAGGTTCAAAATTATTATAATCCAGACTATGTTGATCTTAGCGTTAGTCAGTTAAATGAAGTTAGTGAAAGGCAGATTAAAGCGGTGCAGGAAATAAAAAAAGCTATTCATGCTGCTTCTGCTGAGGTGTTTAACGAGAGTACTTCGGGTTATGTAAAAGGGGCAAAGGTCATGCACAGACGATATGGAGAAGGAGTAATATTGTTTGTATCGGGCTCAGGCGTAGAGTTACAAGCAACTATTGACTTTCCAAATTTTGGGCAAAAGGTTTTTACAGTTAGAAATGCTCCGCTAAAGCTGATATAAAAACTTTTAAATGTGTTAAAATTAATATGATTTGTTTATTATTTAGTTGTATTGGTGTGTAATATGAGTAGAATGCAAGAACTTGTAAACATTTTAAATAGGTACGGATATGAATATTACGTACTAGATGAGCCTACCGTTTCTGATGCAGAGTATGATGCGCTTTATGATGAGCTAGTAAAGTTAGAACGTGAAACAGGCATTGTCCTAGAAGATTCACCGACACTAAAGGTAGGAGGCGAGCCTTTAGATAGTTTTGCTGAACATATACATGCACATAGGCTATATTCCCTTGATAAAGCTAAAAATATAGAAGAAATAGAGGCGTTTTTTGATAGATTAGTAAAAAATTTAGGCAAGTTTCCACCCCTTACAATCGAGCATAAATTTGATGGAATAACTCTTTCATTAACATACGAAAAAGGGTTACTTAAAACTGCCGCCACAAGAGGCGATGGAGAAAAAGGGGAAGATGTAACAGCTCAAGCAAAGACCATCAGAAGCATTCCGCACCGTATACCATTCCAAGGGGTTATTGAAATACAAGGGGAAGGTATTTGGAAACTATCGTTATTTGATGAATATAATAAAACCGCAGATGTAGTTATGAAGAATGCAAGAAATGCAACCGCTGGGGCTATTCGTAATTTAGACCCTAAAGAAACAGCTAAGAGAAAGTTGGACTTTATGGCATATAATGTGGGATATTTTGAAGATATAACTTTTGAAAGTCAGGAAGAGATACGAGAGTTTTTAATAGAGCAAGGGTTTTTAGTTGATACAGAATTTCATATCATCGATAACATCATTGATACCGAAAAAATCCTAAATGAAATAGAAAATAATCGAGATAATTTAGATTTTTTAATTGATGGGGCGGTATTAAAAGTAAATAATCTATCTCTAAGACAAGAACTAGGCTATACAGAGAAGTTTCCAAGATGGGCAATAGCATATAAATTTAAACCACTTGAAACTACTACCATACTAAAGGATGTTATTTGGCAGGTATCAAGAACTGCAAAGTTAAATCCACTAGCAATTTTAGAACCAGTTAATTTAGCTGGGGTAACTATTAGCAGAGCTACTCTTAATAACTATGACGACATAATTAGGAAAGATGTTAAGATTGGTAGCAGGGTACTTCTTAGAAGAAGTAATGATGTCATCCCAGAAATAGTAGGTGTGTATGAACACTATGAAGACAGTAAAGATATCTTACCACCAACTGAGTGTCCAGAATGTGGCTCAGGAGTAAGGAAAGAAGGTGCGTTTTATTATTGTGATAATGCAGAAGGTTGTGCTCCTAAAATAATCGCGACATTAGATCATTTTGCAGAAAAAGCTGCTATGAATATAGATGGGCTTTCTGAAAAAACTTTAGAGCAACTTTTTACATATTTGCAAGTAGATAGGCTAGATAAAATATATACAATCGAATACGAAAATTTACTAGGTCTTGAGGGATTTAAAGAAAGGAAAGCAAGTAACTTAATAGAGGCGATTGAGAGATCAAAAAGCACCACGCTTTCCAGGTTTATATATGCGTTAGGGATACCAACCATCGGTAAAAAGGCTGCCAAACAGCTCGCTGATAGATTTTTAACGCTTGATAAAATAAGAAGTGCAACTAAGGATGAAATAGTAGAAATTGAGGAGTTTGGTGACATTATGGCAACCTATGTCACAGACTATTTTTCAGATGAAAAAAATAATGAAATTATTGATAATTTACTTAAACTTGGGATTAAATTTGAAAGTGAAGAAACTGTTTTGGAAGGTGCTTTTACTGGTAAGGTTGTAGTTATTACAGGGTCTTTAGAAAAGTACACAAGAAGTGAAGCACAAGGATTAATTGTTTCAATGGGTGGCAGTATTTCAGAAACTGTTAATAAAAAAGTGAACCTAGTTATTGCGGGGGAATCTGCAGGTAGTAAGTATGATAAAGCTGTTGCATTGGGAATAGAAATTATTTCAGAAAAAGACTTTTTGGACATGGTTTTAGTGGGCGAAAAGGTCTCCGATGTAGAGACTGGTGGAAAAGATACCAATTTTACGCAAAAGGAAAAAGAGACTAAGCCTAATTTAGCTATTAAAACTAAAGAAATGCCAGATGGGAGCATTCGGTTTGAAATTTAATGTGGATAACTTTTAAGTTTCGGGTTGCAAATCCTTTACACTTTATATTTAAGTGTTAATATAAGGGTATGAGATACGGTAAACTAACAAGCGATGAACTAAAATATAGCGTTTTAGATGTGGTTAAACGCAGGCGCAAAGAAGTAGTGTGTTCAGCAGCTTTAGGTGAAGATTGTGCCTCATTCAAATCTGAAAAATTAATATTAATATCGACAGATCCGATTACTGGAACAACAGTAGATATAGGGAGTTTATCCATTAAAGTGGCTAGTAACGATATCTATGCTGCAGGAGGAGAGCCACTTCTTGCAATGGTAACAGTGATTGCTCCCCCCGATGAAAGCATTGAATCGATAAGGGAAATTATGCTAGATGCTGAAAAGGAAGCTGGTAAGCATAATTTAGAAATAGTTGGTGGTCATACAGAATTTAGCGATGCAGTTAATAGAATTGTCGTCAGTGTTACGGTAGTTGGTTTAACGACAAACCATATACGAGCCACTTCTCCCAAAATAGGTGATCATATATTAGTTACAAAAAGTGTAGGACTAGAAGGCTCTGTAATATTAGCGCATGGGCATGCGGGTAAATTAAGCCTTACCACAAAGGAAAGAGAGGAACTATCCTCATATTCAGAAAAAATAAGCATTGCAAAAGAAGCGAAACTTCTCGCTACACTACCCGTTTCATCTATGCACGATATAACGGAAGGGGGCGTACTAGGAGCTGTTGCTGAGGTTTGCGAGGGCGCTGGTCTTGGGGCGAAAATATACATAGATCTGATACCAATAACGTCTCTTACTAAAAAAATATGTGATAAGTTGGGTGTTAATCCTTATGGGCTTATTTCAAGTGGAAGTATGTTGATTACTACCGCTAAGCCAGAAATAGTAAAGTCAAAATTAAAAGAGATAAATGTAGAAAGCACAGAAATTGGGATAATAACAGATGGCGTTGCAGAAGCAATATATTCAGATGGGAGTGTTTTAAATATTAAAACAAAACCAGACCAGTTGTTTTCAAAAAGTATAAAATAAATGAAGTGTTGCGAGGAATAAAAATGTCTAAAAACAATATATACAGTATGACAGGTTACGGAAAAGGCACTGCGGAAATGGATGGCAGGAAGTTAACTATTGAACTTAAGTCTGTCAATCATCGTTTTTTAGATTTGTTTATGAGGTTTTCTAGACAGTTTAATTTTGCAGAAGATCAAGTCAGAAAACAGATTGGAGGAAAAATTAACCGTGGGCATATTGATGTTTTCTTACAGTATGAAGATTATAGAGAAAAAAGAAGTAGATTAGTCTTAGACACAGAGCTCCTTGAAAACTATCTTGAAAAAGCCAAGGAATTAAAATGGAAAGGGTGCATAGATAATTTTGGGAATGCAGAAATACTCGAAAATCATGATATTGTTAAAGTTGAGCCCATAGAAGATGATGAAAATATTCTAAAAGAGCTCGTTAAAGTTGCGTGTGATGGTGCAATTTGCGAATTGTTGGCTATGAGAAAAACTGAAGGGGCTGAGCTAGTTAATGATATAGCCGAAAAAATTGCGAGTTTAGTCATTCATGTGGATGCGATAGCGAAAAGAAGCCCACAAATTATAGAAGAATATTGCGAAAAGCTAAAGTCCAGAGTTACTGAGATGTTAGAAGGAGTAGAAGTCGATGAGGCAAGAATAGCACAAGAAGTAGTCTTTTTTGTAGATAAAATCAATATTGATGAAGAAATTACTAGGCTAAGAAGTCACATTAAACACTACGAGGAACTATTATCTACCGGTGGAAATATTGGGAAAAACCTTGATTTTTTAACACAGGAATTGCTAAGAGAAACTAATACAATAGGTAGTAAAATAAACGATTCGATTGCCATAAAACATGTGTTAAAAATGAAAACTATAATAGAAATGATAAGAGAACAAGTACAAAATATAGAGTAGAAAAACTATAGAAATAATGTAGGAGTTTATTAATCTATGAGAAAAGGGATGTTATTTGTTTTAACTGGCCCATCAGGTGCGGGAAAAGGTACTGTATTGACAAGAGTTATTACAACGCTGTCAGGTCTTGCATATTCTGTTTCTGTAACGACAAGAAAACCACGTACGGGGGAGCTTGACGGTATTCATTATTATTTCAAAACAGAAAAAGAGTTTGATGAGATGCAAGAACGGGGTGAGTTTTTAGAAAGTGTCTGTAAGTTTAAACACAAATATGGGACACCTAAAAGCAAAGTAAAAGAACAATTAGAAAAGGGAATAGATGTAATTTTAGAAATTGAAACTAAAGGCGCTACAAAAATAAGAGAAGAGTTTCCAGAAGCAATATTTATATTTATTACACCATCTTCGTATAATGAGCTCGCAAGAAGACTGAGAAATAGGGGCACAGAGGAAGAAGAGATGGTTAAGATGCGACTTAAGATAGCACGTACAGAATATAGAAGTATAGGGCAATATGACTATATAGCTATAAATGATGATTTAGATAGTTGTGTTGATACAGTTATTGCGATTATTAAGGCTGAAAGAGCTAGAAAGATAAACTATGAAGATTTGGTTAAAAAACTAGCTTCATTATATAGAACACATAAAAACGAAGAATAATTTAAAAAGGAGGACACATATTATGATAGACCCACCAATTGATAAGCTTATTAAAAAGGCACCTTGCAGATATGCTTTAGTAGTAGGATTAGCGAAGAGAACAAGAGATCTTTTACAGGTAGAAAAAGAAAACAAGTTGCTTGAAAATTCTAATTTAAAAGCTGTTTCATATGCTGCAAAAGAAGTGTATGAAGGTGATGTAATTATTATTACAGAATAGTTTTTTAAAAAAGTTTTTGTAGTATGAACCTTAAAAAAATTAGGTTATTTAATGCTATAGGATTTTGCATTTAATAATAGTGTAGATGCTAATACATAAGAGGTTTTTGTTATGAAAAAAACAGTTATTTTAGGTGTTACTGGGTGCATAGCAGCATATAAGTCATGTGAGATTGTCTCTAGGTTTATTAAGCTTGGCTATGATGTTAGGGTAATAATGACGGTTAACGCCACTGAGTTTGTGAGCAAACTATCGTTTGAAACATTGTCAAATAATAGAGTGGTAGTTGAAACTTTTGACCCGAATAGAGAGTTTGAAACCGAGCATATTAGTTACGCTAAGCTAGCCTCAGCTTTTGTTATTGCACCGGCGACAGCAAATGTTATTGGGAAAATTGCAAACGGAATTGCTGATGATATGTTGACAACAACCGTCATGGCAACACAAGCCCCAGTTTTTATTTGCCCTGCAATGAATACTAATATGTATAATAACCCTACCGTAACTAAAAACATAGAAACACTAAAAGAAAAAGGCTATATAATTATAGACTCTACCGAGGGAAGGCTGGCATGTGGAGATATAGGAAAAGGGAAAATGGCAGAGCCTGTTGATATAGTTGAAATGATAGATAAGCTTCTTACTCCGAAGCCTGATTTCAGGGGGAAAACGGTACTTATAACTGCAGGTGCTACTATTGAGCCTATAGATGCAGTTAGATATATAACAAATCATTCCTCGGGCAAGATGGGTGTTGCTTTGGCTGAAGCCGTTTTGGATAGGGGCGGAAATGTTATATTAGTAGCTGGAAATACAAGCGTTCCTTTACCAAAGGGTGTGACGGTTGTCAAGGTTAAAACAACACGTGATATGTTGGAAGCAGTGACTGAAAAATTAAATGACAGTGACGTCATTATTAAATGCGCAGCTCCAGCTGACTATAGACCAAAAGAGGTCGCAGCTCAGAAAATTAAATCAGAAGTTTTAAATCTTGAGCTAGTAAAAAATCCAGACATTGCAAAAGCAGTTGGTAATGTAAAGGGAGATAAAAAACTAGTCATTTTTGCAGCAGAAACTAATGATTTAATTGAAAATGCCAGTGGCAAACTGATGAATAAAGGAGCAGATATTGTTGTAGCAAATGATGTTACAAAGGAAGGGGCAGGTTTTGGCACTGATACTAATATTGCAACAATTATCAGAAAGGATGGAGTTATAAAGCCACTTGAAAAAATGCCAAAAAGGGAGTTGGCAGACGTAATTTTAGATAATATTTTAGAACTTGAATGATTTATAAAGTAATTGTAGATATAAGTAATTCTGAAGTAGATCGGGTTTTTGACTATCGATCTAATTTCCCTCTATCTCCTGGAGATAGGGTTTTAGTGCCGTTTGGAAAAAGAAAGATTGAAGGCTATGTGATAGATACGGCAGAAACACCATCTGGTGATTTTGAGCTGAAGAACGTAATAGAAAAGCTTGATGATTTTACCGCTGTTACTGAAGAGATGTTAGCCCTTGCAAACTACATGAAAACTATGAATTTAAGGCATGTAGATTGTCTTAGGTTGTTTATGCCATCCTCATTGAGAAAAGGAAAGGCTAAGCTATTTAAGAGAAAATACATTAAGTTTAATTTTGAGGAGTTTGATATTGAAAAAGCTCTCGCTAGCATTCAGAAAAACGCAACAAGCCAGCATAAGATAATCGAGCGATTGGTAAAAACAGAAATTGAACAAGAAAGTGATTTGAACAGGATGTTTGCAAGCTCCACAATTAAAACACTAATTGAAAAAAATATATTAATAAGGGTTGAGGAACAGGAATACAGAACTCCTAAATGTTTCGATATCGAAGATAAAGACATTAAATTAACACAGGATCAGAAAGATGCCATTAATTGTATTATGGGTCCTAAAAATGCATTTTTAGTACACGGTGTCACAGGAAGTGGGAAGACTGAGGTTTATATGAGGGTCATTGAGGAGGTGCTAAAAAAGGGTCAAAATGCGATTATGTTGGTACCTGAAATTTCTTTGACTCCCCAAATGCTTGGCGTGTTCAGAGCTAGGTTTGGGGATCTTGTGAGTCTTCAGCACAGCGGATTAACTGTGGGTGAAAGATATGATGAATGGTATAAATTACGTGTAGGTTTTTCTAAAATTGCTCTTGGTCCAAGAAGCGCAATTTTCGCTCCGCTTGAAAATGTTGGCGCTATTATCATAGATGAAGAACACGATGGAAGTTATGTATCAGATAGTAATCCTAGGTATCAGACAATTGATATAGCTAAATTTAGAGCAAACTACAATAATGCAAAACTTATACTTGGAAGTGCTACTCCATCAGTTGAAACATATTATAGTGCACTAGAAGGGCAGTATGAAATAATAACTTTAGATAAAAGAATTAATCAAAAGAGCCTTCCTGAAATTGAAATGATCGATATGAAAAGAGAGATGAAAGCTGGTAACACTAGCTTTTTTAGTGCAAAATTACTCACAGCATTAGAAGAAACTCTCAAAGAAGGTGAGCAGGCGATGATTTTTTTAAATCGCAGAGGCTATTCTTCTTTCATTAGATGCTCCGAGTGTGGTTTTACACCTAAGTGTCCCAGTTGTGATGTAGCTTTATATCATCATACCGAAGATAATTCTTTAAGATGTCACTATTGTGGCAATAAATATAAAAGCATTTCTGTCTGCCCGATTTGTGGAAATAAACACTTAAGAGAAGGAAGAATTGGAACACAGAAAGTTGTGAAGGAATTAGAAAGAATATTTAGCGATAAAAAAATTATCCGCATGGATTTAGACAGTACATCAACAAAAGACAGTTACGTTAACATTCTTAACATGTTTAATAATGGTGAAGCAGATATTTTAGTTGGTACGCAAATGATTGCAAAAGGTCATGATTTTAAAAATGTAACGTTAGTAGGCATACTTGATGCAGATATTTCAATATATGTACAAGATTTTAGGGCAAATGAACGAACATATCAGCTTATTACTCAAGTTGCAGGCAGGGCAGGACGAGATGTTAAACCCGGAAGAGTATTGCTGCAAACATATGTTCCCAATTATCCGGTATACGGATTTATCAGAAATTATGACTATGAGTCTTTTTATACAAACGAAATTAGAAGACGAGAAGGTGCAAAATTTCCTCCCTTTTCAACCATCGTTAGGTTGTTAGTACAATCGGATGATGAGCAAATTGCAGATGGGGCAAATACGAAATTAGCAAGTCAAATAAGGAAGGCATTAGAGAGTCAGGTGGGAATTATAAGGATACAAGAAATGCGAGCGCAGATGAGAAAAAGAGCTGATATGTATAGGTTCCAAGTTGTTGTTTGGATAGACAGACCAGCATCGACTCAGGCGGTAGAAAAAATATATGAAGTAGTTAATAATTTTAATGAGAAAAAGGTAACGGTATTTACTGAGATTAATCCATTACAAATGTCTTAATGCAAAAGTTATACACTTTGATGATGGAATTTGAACTGTAGGTATCTAAACTATATTGTGATATGTAAAAAGAGGAAAGGAGAGATAATGGCTATTAGGAATATTTTTAAAGATGGAGAGCCTGTTTTAAGAAGGCGAGCAAGAGAGGTTAATGATTTTGATACAAGACTTTCGGAGTTGTTAGACGATATGAAAGAGACGCTAGAACTTGCAGATGGCGTAGGGTTAGCAGCTCCACAGGTAGGGATATCTAAACGTGTTATAATTGTTGACACTCCAGATGACGGCTATTTTGAATTTATTAATCCTGAAATAGTTTATGCTAAAGGCAAGCAAGTTATGCCTGAGGGATGTCTTTCTGTTAATAAAGAGGAAAATTGTTACGTGCAAAGACCTATGACAGTTAAAGTTAGTGGTTTTGATAGAAAAGGAACGCCTATTACGGTCACTGCAAAAGGGTTGACTGCACGAGCGTTTTGTCATGAAATTGACCATTTAAATGGCATTTTGTTTTACGATAAAAAAGTAGATCCGCCTAAAAGTGAGTCAAAAAATAACGATTTAGATAATTAAAGACTTGCTTAGTTTTTATCTAAGGTAGGAGTTAAGATGAAAGTATTATTTATGGGCACACCGGAGTTTGCTATCCCTTCGTTAAAGGCCATACTATCTTCTAATCATGAGTTAGTAGGAGTTGTAACTCAGCCTGATAGGCTAGGTGCAAGAGGGAAGAAGATAATATACTCCCCAGTTAAAACATTTGCGTTAGAAAATAACATTAAATTATTTCAGTTTGAAAAGATAAATGCAGAAGTAGATGTAATAAGGGAATTGAATGCGGATATAGGAGTTACTGCAGCTTATGGACAAATACTATCTACTGCGTTAATTGATTCTTTTGAAAATGGAATTATAAACATTCATGCATCTATACTCCCTAAATATAGGGGCGCATCTCCAGTTCAATGTGCGCTTTTAAACGGGGAAAAAGAGCTCGGTGTATCGATAATGCAAACGGTCAAAGAAGTTGATGCTGGCGATGTTTGGGCTATTTCTAAATACAATCCCGATCCGCTCGCTAACGCATCAGAATGTTTAGATGAACTAGCTTTATTAGGCGGAGAATTGCTTGTAAAAGTATTAAATGAGATTGAATCTGGTAATAAAAGACCAGTAAAGCAAGATGCAACCAAGGCAACATTTTGTAAAAAAATAGAAAAAGAAGATGGTTTTATTGATTTTAATGAAAAAGCACAAAATATAGTTAATAAAATCAGGGCATATACGCCTTGGCCATCTGTGTATTTTAATTCAAGATATGGTCGCATTAAACTTTTAAAGGCAAAAGTTGCGGATATAGAAGGTGCCGGGCACTCGCCCGGTCAAGTGTTAGAAGCTACAAAAAAAGGACTAATAGTTGCATGCCTAAATGGTGCTATAGAAGTTTTATTTATGCAAGGTGAAAATGCAAGACCCATGAAGGCAACTGATTTTTTATTAGGCAAACCGTTTGAAAAAGGTGAGATTATAAATAACTAATGGAATATTTAGAAACGAGTTACGATATAATTAAAGATGTATACACAAAAGGCGCATATGTGCATGTTGTATTAGGTAATGCAGGAAATAAAGTAACTCCTCTTGTAACAAAAATTGTATATGGCACATTAGAAAATTGGTTGTTACTTAAATATAACCTATCATTACACTATAAAAAAGCCCCTCAAAATACCGTTTTAATTTTGCTTTTAATATCATCATACTGCTTAAAGTTTTTATCAATACCTGATCATGCAGTTGTGAATTCTAGCGTTGATTTAATGGTGAAAATAGGCAAAAAAGAAGCCAAGGGTTTTGTCAACAAGATACTTAGAATCATGGCATCAAAAGATTTAGTTTATCCCGAAAAGAACAGCCCTGTATATGACGAGGTTTACTTTAATTTACCATCTTGGATTATAAGAAAAGTAAAGCAAGATTACAAAGATAAATATAAAGAGATACTAAAACCATCGTCCTTTGGATACGAGCACATTAGGCTTAATAGAAACAAGATTAATGAAAAAGAGTTCGAGTCTAAATACGAATATTATAAAAAAACGAATGTTGGTTATTTTGTTAACATGTCAGACGAGTTAAAAGATTTATTCAAAAAAGGCCATATAACAATACAGTCTAAAGGGTCTATTGCAGTTGTTGATGCTATAGGTGAAGATTTATTAAATAAGTTAGTTTTAGACGTTTGCGCGGCTCCTGGCGGCAAGTCAGTGTACTTAGCAGAAAAAGGTGCCGTTGTAACATCGTGTGACATACATACACACAGGGTAAAGTTAATTGATTCCTATGTAAAGAGAGTAGGTGTTAAATTAAATATTCTAGAAAATGATGCAACAGTAATGAACCCTGAATTTATTGATAAATTTGATGTCGTGCTAGTAGATGCGCCATGTTCGGGCCTTGGAGTTATAAACAGAAGGCAAGATATGGTGTTTAGTAAAAGCGAAACAGATATTGCAAGTTTAAAAAAATTACAAAGAAAGATAATTGAAACATCAAAAAACTATGTGAAAAAAGGAGGAGTGTTGCTGTATTCAACTTGTACCATACTAAAAGAAGAAAATCATCACGTCATCAGCTCTTTTTTGAAAGAAAACCCAAATTTCACATTTGATAAGAATACGGAGTTAACGCCAGTTGATGGAGAGGTCCAGATACTACCAATTGAAGAGGGTGAAGAAGGATATTATATCGCAAGATTAAAAAGAGTGTCGTAGTGCATTAGGTGCGATATATAAATTAAAAGTAATTGTAAAAATATAACAAGAACAAATTATCATTTTAAAATTATGAATTTATTAGATCTGAATTATGAACAATTAAAAGAAGTTGTTGTTAAAAAAGGGTTGCCCGCATATAGGGCAGACCAAATTATGGATATGCTATTATGCTATAAAGATTGGTCTGAAGTTTCTAATTTGCCTAAAAACACATCTAGTTTATTTAGTGATTATTGTATATTACCACTAGAGATTATTAATGAGTTTAAAGGAGGAAACGGAGTTGTTAAGTTTTTGTATAAACTACAGGATAATCACTTAATAGAGGGAGTTTATTTACCTAATAATTACGGCAATACCATATGTGTTTCAACTCAAGTCGGTTGTAAAATGCGTTGCGCTTTTTGTGCTAGCGGTAAAGATGGATTTATGCGGAATCTAACTTCGGGGGAGATATTGGCACAGGTATTATTGGTCAATAAAATAATGGGAGGAACAAGCAAAAATAGAGCTATTTCTAATGTTGTTTTAATGGGTAGTGGAGAACCGCTTGATAATTACGACCATGTTGTAAGTTTTTTGAAAAATATATCCGCAAAAAGAGGCTTGAACTTAAGTTTAAGAAACATAACAATTTCTACCTGCGGACTAGTAAAACAAATTAATAAGCTTGCAAAAGAAGGACTAAACGTTACTCTTACAATCTCGCTACACTCAACCGATGATGAGAAAAGAAAGAAGCTTATGCCAATAGCAAGTGCTAATAAAATAATAGATATAATTGCTGCTGCAGATAATTATTATAAAAGTACAGGCAGGAGAGTATCGTATGAGTATGCGCTTACGGAAGAGAATTCAGATAATAGCTCCGTTGAAAAGTTGATAGAACTTTTAAATGATAAAAATGCACATGTAAACCTTATTAGACTAAATGAAATCGAAGGACAGGAAGTTAGAGGTGTTTCAGAAAGAAGGTCGATAGAAATTTTAGACAGGTTAAACAATTTTGGTATTTCGGCAACATTAAGAAGAAGTTTAGGATCCGAAGTAGAGGGTGCTTGCGGCCAACTTAAAAACCATTTTGCGAAAAAATAAGTGAGTGAAAAAAGGTTTTGTTTAAGTTTATTATAGATGCTTATAAGGCAAAGAGCATGGAATAAAAGGTGAAAAAACATTTTGATACGTAAATGATGTAGGGTATATATGCATGGTATAATATATAAATAAAAGTTTGTTGTAGGCAATATGGAAAGTAGAATTAAAGGTAAAGTTATTAAAATCGTTTCAGGTAGATACTGGGTTAAAAATGGACAAGATGTTTATGTATGTTCTGCCCGAGGTAGGTTGCGAAGAACTGATGGCATATATGTAGGAGACTATGTTATATGCAATATTGGCAAGAAAACTATGAGTATAGAAAAGGTGCTAGATAGAAAAAACTGGATGGTAAGGCCACCTATAGCCAATGTAGATGTTGTAATTATTACGGTAGCAAATGAGCCTGAGCCAGATCTTTTGCTTGTTGATAAAATAATCGTAAATGCCTATGCGCAAGGTATAGAGCCTATTATTTGTTACAACAAAATAGACATTACCCCTGAAGAAGAAATTATAAATGTCTTAAGCCAGTATGACGGTTTTATAAAAACCTTTAGGATTTCATCGGAAACCAAGGAAGGCTTTGTTGAACTAGAGGGGTTTTTGGAAGGCAAAACTGCTTGCCTTGCGGGACAAAGCGCAGTTGGCAAGACAAGCATAATAAATGCCATACTTGATATGGATTTAGAAACTGCAGGGCTAAGTAAAAAAATAGGAAGAGGAAAACATACAACCAGACATTTAGAGATATATGAAATTCATAAAGCAGAGATTATAGATACCTGTGGGTTTAGTGTCTTGGAATATACTGATATAATAGAAACAGAACTTGCCCTATATTATCCGGATTTTTTAGATTTTGCATCAAACTGTACGTTTAATAACTGTACGCACACAAGAGAACCCAATTGCGCTATAATAGAAGCAGTAGACAAAGGGATGATAGGGGAAAAACGTTACGAAAGATATTTAAAGTTTTATGATGAGATAAAGGAACTAAGAGAAAAAGAATATTAGGTTGGAGGGAAATAATGAGCAAGAAAATTTTAATAGCACCGTCTATTTTAGCAGGAGATTTTGCAGCAATGGGCAAGAGCGTAGCCGCACTCTCAATCTGGGGAGCGGACATGGTGCACTGTGATGTGATGGATGGTGTTTATGTCCCAAATATTACATTTGGAATGCCTATGATAAAAGCAATACGAAAACATACAACACTCCCCCTTGATGTGCATCTAATGATAGTCGAGCCAGAGAAGTATATTCAGGAGTTTATTGATGCGGGCGCAGATAGAATTTGTTTTCATCCCGAAACTTGTAAAGACCCAATTGCTCAATTAAATGGTATTAAAGCCAAAGGCGTAAAGGCGGGTATTGCCATTAATGCAGATGTTTTATGTGAGCCTTACTTAGATTTGTTAAAGCACTGTGATTTCATAATGCTTATGAGCGTACAGGCTGGATATGGAGGACAATCATTTATTCCAAAAACTTTAGAAAAAATTAAAGTGGTGGATGCGTTTATAAAAGAAAATAATTTAGATGTAGATATAGAGATAGATGGTGGAATTAATGAAAACAATGTCCAGTCGGTCATTGATGCTGGTGTTAGCATAATTGTTGCTGGTAGTTCCGTTTATAAATCTCTCAATCCACCATCGACTATAGAAAAACTAAGAGGATCCAAGGCAAGGCAAGTAGCATAAATATTTCGTAGCTATGGATACATAAATAAAAAATCTAGCTAGTTTAATTAGGTTTGAACATAAAAAAGAGAACCCTTTGAAGGGTTCTCTCTTGATTATTAGATAAACTATGACTACTTGCCTTTTCTCATATTGCGGATGCAGCGAGTACAGACATAACCATTTCTAGTCTTTCCTGCTTCATCAATATAGTCAACTTTTTGAACATTTGCTCTCCATATTCTTCTGGTTTTAATATTACTGTGACTTACATTATTACCACTCATTGAGCCTTTTGCACAAACACTACAAACTCTTGACATTTTTTTACCTCCGGATACTTAAATCGCTTTTGTATTATACAATTATGAAAAATGTTTGGCAAGACTTTTTATACTATTTTGTAATTCACTTGCACTATCAATATTTTTATAATAATATTTAACTACTTGTGAGGAAGTATATTATGCCACTGAAAACAAACAATATATACGGAAGTATAACGATTAGTGATAAGGCTGTATCTAAAATTGTAGGCAGGGTAGCCTTGGATTGTTATGGAGTGGTAGCTATTTCTCCAAACATGTTAGCTTATCGTCTTTTTGGCGTTGGCAAAAAAAGAAAAATAATTAATCGTGGTGTTAGAATAACTACGATGGACAATAGAGTATACATAAATCTTTACGTCATTATAAGCAAAGGAATAAACAAGGATGCTGTAGTTGACAGTTTAAACTCTCTTGTGTTGTATAATGTTTCGAATATAACTGGTATGAGAGTTAAAGATGTAAAGATTCATATAGTAGGAAGTGTGTAGGAGTATTTAACATACTCAAAATATTAAAATGATTGTTAGTATTGAGTCGGAAAAAATCCTTGAAATGTTCAGGGGTGGTGCTAAAAACCTTCAACTAAATAAAGAATATATTGATAGTTTGAATGTATTTCCAGTTCCAGACGGGGATACTGGTGCTAATATGATGCTAACCTTAAATACAACCCTGAAACAAATGGAAGCTAGTGATGCATCAAATATTGTAAGCTTGTGTAATGGTTTGTCAGTTGGCGCATTAAAGGGTGCCAGAGGCAATAGCGGCGTTATTTTATCCCAGATATTTAGAGGGATGGCGCAAGTTTTAGCGGAAATAGACATAATAAATACGAAAACGTTTGCGAGAGCTCTAAAAAAAGGTGCAGAAGTTGCTTATGCGGGAGTTCAAGTCCCAAAAGAGGGAACAATTCTTACGGTGATAAGAATGACTGCTGACTATGCGATGCGTGTATCTATTAGAAACAAGGATTTTATTGCGTTTTTTAAATTAATCTTAAAACAAGGGCAAAAAGTATTAGATGATACCCCTAATATGCTACCAGTATTAAAGAAAGCGGGTGTAGTTGATGCTGGTGGTGCGGGACTTTTAGTTATTCTTGAAGGTATGTACAATGTTTTAGCAGGCATTGAAATGAAGGAGGTAGAAACTCCTCCCGTTCAGCTGAACATAGAAGAAGATGATCTTGATGATATACATGATTTTGAAAATATTAAATTTGCATATTGTACCGAGTTTTTCATAGTCAATGCTCCTCCTAAAACAACATTATCAGACATAGATAAATTTAGAGATAAATTGATGGAACTTGGCGATTGTGTACTGGTTATTGGTGGTTTGGATATGATAAAAGTACACGTTCATACTAACAATCCAGACAAGGTTCTTTCTCTTGCATTAAAAATTGGCGAACTACATAACTTAAAAATTGACAATATGCTAGAACAGTTCAGAGAGATGTTTAAAAACAAGGAAGCGGCCAAAATAGCTAAACCAGTTGGTATGGTTGCTATTTGTAATGGCGAAGGCTTAAAGACTATTTTCAAAGAATTAAATGTTGATGTAGTCATTGAAGGTGGTCAAACTATGAATCCAAGCGTAGAGGATATCGTAGGTGCTATTGAGAAAGTGAATGCAGAAGTTGTGTATATTCTACCTAACAATAAAAATATAATAATGGCAGCAGAACAGGCTAAAGGACTGGTTGAAAGTTGTGAAGTTGTTGTAATCCCTACAAAAGATGTGCCTCGAGGCGTAGTTGCCGCAATGAATTTTAATCCAGAAAACAGTATCGAAGAAAATGTAGAAACGATGAAGCAGGCAATATCTGTTACACGAAGCGGCCAAGTTACTCATGCAGTTAGAGATATAGAGATGGATGGGTATAATTTACATGATGGGGACATCATAGGGATATACGGAAATATCGTCGCAAAGGGCAAAAGCGTAGCAAAGGTTACAAAAGAGCTGGTTGCGAAATTAATGGGCGAAGATAATTACTCTATAACACTATATTACGGAGCTAGCACAAAAGCGGAGGAAGCTGAGGCATTACAGGCAGATCTTCAAGAAAAATATCCTTTTGTTGATGTTATTTTATACAACGGTGGGCAGCAACACTATTACTATTATGTAGCGGTTGAATAATCCAAAATTTGTTTTTATGGTGTGGTGACCATATTAAAAGTCATACCAATTGCTATTTCCGCTCGCATTTTTAGGAAGGAAAATTTTTTATCATATGGAAATTAGTTTAAGGGAAATTAAAGGGATAGGACCTAAAATTGAAGAAAAACTTAATCTCTTGAGAGTTTTTAAGCCAAGCGATCTTGCTAACTTTTTCCCTTCTGGATATGTTGATTTAGATAAAGCAACCTCACTTTGTAGTGTTCAGGATGGGGGTTTTGCAAAAGCTGAACTCACTATATTAGAAATAACAAAGCCATTTACATATAAAAGTCGAAATATTTTTAAAGTTAAAGGCAAAGATGATTATAATAACCGCATAGAGATAACGTGGTTTAACCTGTCACGCTTAGCGGGCGAACTGGAGATAGGAACTCGTCTTAGTTGTTTTGGTAAAGTTAAAACGGGAAAGATATTTAAATTTTCCCATCCTATATTTGAAATAGTCAAAGAAAGTAAGTTAAGAAAACTGACTGGGATAAAGACACAGTATCGAACAAAAGGTGTTTTGTCGCATGGTGTGGTGTCGAATTTAGTTAAAGAACTTCTAGAAATAACAAATTATGATAGTGTCATTAATGAAAATGACTTAACAAAACACCATCTAATGAATTTAAAAACAGCCTATGAAAATCTTCATTTTCCATCTTCAATGCAGGCAATTGAGGCTGCGCAAAACAGAATTAATATTGAAAATATTGTAAAGGAAATGTCTGCATTTAGATTGGTAAATCAATGTTTAAAAAGGGCTTATAAGTATAAAGACATCCCAGGTTTTGTAACTAAAGCAGAAAGATTATTACCTTTTAGATTAACTAAAAGTCAATCAGTTGCTGTCGAAAAAATTAAAGATAGTTTAGTTAATTCAGATAAACCGCTAAATGCTATGTTAATAGGTGATGTATCTAGTGGTAAAACAGTGGTATCGGTGCTAGCCTCTCTGTTTGCATTATATTCTTCATATCAAGTAGCAGTTATGGCACCAACAGAAATTTTAGCCAAACAGCATTATAAGACATTTTGTGATTATTTATCAAAAAAAGGTGCAAAAATTGCCCTGTTGACAGGGTCGATGGGAGCGAAAGAGAAACAACTACTATATCAAGAGATAAGGGAAGGAAGAGTTAATATAGTAATTGGAACGCATGCTCTTCTTTCAGAATCAGTAGAGTTTAGGCATCTTTCTCTGGTTGTCTTAGATGAACAGCATAGATTCGGAGTGGCTCAACGGACCTCACTATTATCTAAAGGAATAGCTTGTGATTTGATAAGCTTATCAGCAACGCCTATTCCTAGGTCGTTAAGAATGACTTATTTTGGTAATGTTGAAGTTTTAAATATTGAAAGGAGAAGTGATTCTAGTAACATAACAACCCAAATAGTTCATGAAAATAAAAAAGTTGAAATTTTTAAGACCGTTGTAAATAAATGTATGGAAGGCGAACAGGCATATGTTGTAGCGCCAAGAATTTTTGATGTCGAGGGCATAGAAGCAAATTCGGTAGAAAAAATATACAAGCAAATTAAAAGAAAATATGCCAGTGTGATTAATGTTGGATATATGCATGGAAATATGAAAAATAATGAGAAAACCAAAATAATGGAAGATTTTAGAGCCAATAAAATTGCTATGTTAGTTTCTACAAGCCTCATAGAAGTCGGTGTTGATGTAGCCAACGCTACTCAAATGATTATTACGGATGCAGATAGATTTGGCTTGTCAGCTTTGCACCAACTAAGAGGGAGAGTAGGTCGGGCCGGGCAAAAGTCGAACTGCTACCTAGTAACAGAACATTATGATAGTTCCAGACTTAAGGTTTTAGAGCATGAAACGGATGGTATGAAAATTGCAGAAATGGATTATGAGTTGCGAGGCCCTGGAGAGTGGTTGGGTGAAAGACAAAGTGGTAAAATGATGGACAATATTAGCCCGGAAACACTAAAAGTGTGCAGCGAGCTTGCGCAAAATGTTGATTTAAGTAAGAACTACCAGGTTTTACTTAACTATGCTTTGGACAATGGACTAAACCGTATATCGCTAAATTAAATGGAGATAATTTTAAAAGTTGATTCTAACTAGGTCTAGAGCCTATACGGAATTAGTGTTATCAGAAGAGGTTAAAGAAGAAAATTTGATGTTAATTTTCATATTAATTACAAAGTTTAAACTGGTTATAGGTTTTTTGAATTGAAGGAATCTAAACATATATTAAGCGCGCGCATGTTGTAATAACAAGGCGAGTATGTTATTATAAACAATAATAAATGATGCTATATTAATCGTATATAAGGAGGACGAAAACATGGAACTAATACAATTGGATGCATTTGATGGCAAAATTATTACTGTTAATGTATGGGATAATGTTGATAAAGCAATTGGTACTGTAATTATCAGTCATGGTATGGCTGAACATGCAGGAAGATATGATGATTTTGCAAGGTTTTTAAACGAAAACAAATATTATGTATTGGCAGTCAATCATCGTGGACATAAATACAATAATGCAGGAGAAAAAGGCATGGTTAAAGGAGATAGCTATGCTCAATCGATAGAAGATATACATACGCTAGTTACATATGCCAAGGAAAAATATGGTAAAGAAGTCATTCTTTTGGGACACAGTTATGGTAGTTTCTTAGCACAGAGATATATTGAGTTGCATAGTAGTGACATTAAAGCTTGCGTTTTATCTGGTACGGCATATATGAAGAGCGCATTAATCAGCATGGGCAGGGCGATTGCGAATTTACAAAGAAGCATTCTTGGTCCAGATAAAAAGGGGAAATTAATAAATACATTAAGTTTTGGAGCATATAATAAGCCATTCAAGGAGCAAAAACAGCAGTTTGCTTGGCTGTCAAGAGATAAAGAACAAGTAGAAAAGTATCAAAATGATGAATATTGTGGATATGTACTATCTTTAGGTTTTTATTCCTCATTTTTTAATGGGTTACATACGATGTATGGTTCAGATGCAGATAGAATTCGCAAAGATATACCAATTTTAATTGCCGTTGGTAGCGATGATCCAGTGTCTAACAATGCAGCTTTAGCCCATCAGCTTTATGATTTTTACATCTCAAAAGAATTAAAAAATGTAGAAATTAAAATTTATGAGAACGCCCGCCATGAGATACTAAATGAGATAAATAGAGATGAGGTTTATAAGGACATATTGACGTTTATTAACGCTCAATTTGCCTAGAGAATAGAGACTATGAAAAAAGCGGTAAAGGTTTTAGTACTTTCGTTATTATTGTGCACATTGGTTTTAACTGTATATGCTTGTACTCCTAATGTTGAAGAGGAGCCACAAGAAGCTACTGTTCAAATTAATAGCATCGAAGAATTCAACAGGATGAGGGATATGCTTGGGTATAAGTACTCCAAAACCACATTCGAGTTGACAACGGACATTGATTTATCAACGCAGAACTGGTTAGTACCTATCGGTCGTGGTGCAAGTCCTGAAGAGTCATTTATGGGATTTGTGGACGGACAGGGTCACACTATAACATATAGAATTGACATTCCTTTGTCGGACGCTAATGTTTTAGACGAGCCTATACACGAAAAAGCATACGGCTTATTTGGTTTTGCATGTAATGCCAAATTCAAAAATTTAAATATCAATGCGAACATCAATGTACCTACTGATGCGGAAAACACGACAGTAGGTGCTCTTTGTGCAGTCATTAATGGTGGGGCTAAAATATTAAATGTTAAGACAACGGGTGATTTAATAACCCAAATGCCTGAATATGAAAAAGGGGTAGGGCAAGAGCAGGTGTATAATTCAGAACGCAATAGCCTTATTGCTGGAGGTGTAGTGGGTTATATTAAGGGAAACTTTAATGCAGATAACGTAAGCTCTGACATAAAAATCCAAGTTAATACGCAAGGAGTAAAAGGTGAGAGAAAAGATTTCTTACTAGATAACTTAATTGTTGGCGGAGTCATTGGAATGGCAAGAACTGAGGACATATCAATTCACAATAAGGTCGTAAATACAGCGATAAACTTAAGTTTTGCTGGGGAGATAAAAGCTGTTGGTTCCAAGGTTTTAACTGGCGGCATTTTTGGTGTGGTTCATTATACCGACATATCTAAAGTTAACATAGAACTTGAAAATAGTTTCGAAATGGAAGCTTTCAAAAGAATTGGTTTTGGTGGTGTAACGGGGTTATTAGAAAATTCTAAACTAGAAGTTTCTAGTGTAAAGTTAGGAACTGCAGATTTTTATGAGGTTTCAGCAGGCGGCGATGTCTCTTTTGAATTAGGTGGTGCTGTTGGGAAAGCTAAAAATTCTGCAATTGATTATGTTTATGCGGAATCGGAATTATACATAGGCGATACAACATATTTTTATGCAGGTGGTATTGCAGGGGTTTGTATGGATTCTAAAATTTATAACGCTGCGGCAAAAGGCGGTTTGATACTTACTGATATCTATGATAATGAAAACTCCATTCTGGATAAAAACATTAAGTACAATAAGTCAGTTCAAGCAGACAGAATACAAATTGCGCAAAATACGAAAAACGGAGGGATTGCTGGGGAGATATCGGGACAAAGCGTTCTTGGTGGAAAAATAGCAAGTGAATTTAAAGCTTTTTATCCTATAGTTGCAAATGCTACTAAAAGGTTGGAAATTATTACTCTTAAAAAAGGGGAAGATGTATTAAGAGCATGGATAAGGGATTCAAAATTTGACGAAGAGTTAATGGAAATAGAGTTTACTGACTCAAATGATGCTAAGGACGATGAGCAACAATATACAATTAATCATGTACCATTTGTCAAAGAAGACGCTACTATCTTTTACCGTAATGAAAATGCAAAAGTCGTTATAGATAAAAACAAGTGGGAGGAGCACAATCAGGAGTTCATAGTTGATGTGTGCACAAATATTTGTGCAGAAGGGAAATATGCAGAATGCGTTACGGTTGTTTTAGATACCGAGGAGTTTGAGGGTTTACAGGCTGAAATAATGGATAAGTTTAACTAATAGAAGGGGATTTAATTAGGAAAATAATCTAATTTGAATTGACATTAAAAAACTAAAAGATTGATAATGTATTTATTAAACGTTTACTTAATTGTTTATGCGTACATTATCAATAACTTTATGAGTTGGGTACTAAACAAGGATTATCAAACACTATCAAAATATAAGGTATGGAAAATAAGATGAAAATAAAATTTGAAGGTAATGAATATAGTTTCGAGAGTGGGGTTGTTGCATTTGATGTAGCCAAAGAGTTGCTTCCTAATAATTTTAGGGAGGTATATCTTGTCAAAGTAAATGAGAAAATATTAGATTTATTTTCTCCCATTATGAGTAATTCTACAATCGAATTTTTAGGGTGGGATAGTGAAGAAGGTAAAAAGGCATATAGACATAGCTCTGCCCACATAATGGCACAAGCGGTTAAGAGATTGTATCCTGATGTAAAAGTGGCTATTGGTCCTGCAATACAGGATGGGTTTTACTATGATTTTGATTTCAAAACTCCAATAAAAACTGACAGTTTAGCAGAAATTGAGACAGAGATGAAAAAAATCATCAAGGAGAGATTGCCGATAGTTCGAAAGGAAATAAACCGAGATGAAGCTATAAAAATGTTTGAATCTCAAGGTGAAATATACAAGACTGAATTAATAAGCGAACTTCCAAATGACGCAGTAATTAGTATATATACGCAAGGAGATTTTACAGATCTTTGTGCAGGCCCTCACCTTCCAAATACTAGCTACCTAAAAGCATATAAGCTGACATCGGTAACTGGTGCATACTGGCGTGGTAATGAAAAAAATAAGATGTTAACTAGAATATATGGTACATCTTTCGATACCAAAGAAAATCTGGAAAGTTATCTAGAGGCACAAAAAGAAGCAAGAGCTAGAGACCATAATAAGATTGGTAGAGAATTAGGCTTTTTTATGACGGATGAAAATATTGGCCAAGGGCTTCCTCTACTGATGCCTAAGGGCGCAAAACTATTTCAAATACTTTCTCGGTTTGTAGAAGACGAAGAGGCTAAAAGGGGATATTTACTTACAAAAACTCCGTACATGGCAAAAAGCAATCTCTACAAAATATCCGGGCACTGGGATCATTATAGAGATGGAATGTTTGTCATTCCTGGGAAAGAAGAAAATGAAGTTTTTGCATTAAGACCCATGACATGTCCATTCCAATATATTATTTACAACAATGGTTTAAAATCTTATAAAGAATTACCCAAAAGGTATGCAGAAACATCTACGCTATTTAGAAATGAAAGCAGCGGAGAGATGCACGGACTTATAAGAGTTAGACAATTTACTATTTCAGAAGGTCACTTGATTTGTACACCCTCACAGCTTGAAGAGGAGTTTAAAGGATGTCTAGATTTAGCTAGGTTTATGTTAAAGGCATTAGGCTTAGACGAAGATGTTAGTTATCGATTTTCAAGGTGGGATCCGGATAATAAGGAAAAATATATTGATGATCCAGAAAAATGGGAACAAGCAGAAAATACTATGAAGGGTATACTAGACAAACTGGAACTAAAATATACAATTGCAAAAGACGAGGCAGCGTTTTATGGTCCTAAACTAGACATACAAATTAAGAATGTTTTCGGAAAGGAAGATACTATGATAACCATACAAGTAGATATGTTTTTAGCTGAGAACTTTGATATGTCGTATGTAGATGAAAACGGAAATAAAGAACGCCCATATATCATTCACAGAACTTCACTTGGTTGTTATGAAAGAACGATGGCGCTTCTCATAGAAAAGCATAACGCAGCATTACCCGTATGGATGGCGCCAGAACAAGTTAGAGTGCTGAACCTCACAGAGAGAACTGAAGATGAAGTTATTGAGGTTTGTAGGAAATTAAAAGAAGATGGGATAAGGGCAGAGTATGATATCGCTAGCGAGAAGATAGGATATAAGATTAGAGCTGCACAGTTAGAAAGAGTGCCATACATGATAATTATTGGAGATAAAGAAAAAGAAAGCGGGTTGATAAGCGTACGTTCTAGACGCGAAGGCGAGTTGGGAAATATGACATATAATGAGTTTATAACAAAAATTAAGCAAGAAATTAAGGATTTTGTAATAGGCTAACTACTTAGAATGTTAATAATCCATATAGCATTATTCTATGAACTTATGTGATGTGGATTTAATAAAATTTACTTGACAGTATATTCAAGTGATGATAATATTGTAAAGCAAAGTAGAACATTTTCTCACCAGATGCAATAGGGCAGTATGGTTTACAAGATTAAAATCAAAACTAAAATTTTTAGTTTCTTTTAATGAATAGGAGAGGTGTTTTACAAAAACACCTTTTTTTATGGGAAAAAGATAAGGAGGACTAGTACGTTCAAAGAGTTAAAAATTAATGAAGAAATACGCGTTAAAGAAGTAAGGCTTATTGATGTCGATGGGACTATGATAGGTATAGTATCTATAAATGAGGCGCGAAAAATAGCTTATGATAAGCATTTGGATTTGGTGTTAATTGCACCTACTGCAAATCCCCCTGTTTGCAAAATCATGGATTATGCAAAGTATCGTTATGAAAAAAGAAAACAGGCGAGGGAAGAACGCAAAAAACAAGCCACGGTTGAACAAAAGGAATTATGGTTATCTGCAGTCATTGATGTAGGAGACTTAAAAACCAAAGCAAGAAAGGCTCGCGAGTTTATAGAAGACGGAAATAAAGTTAGATTAAGTATTCGCATGAGAGGCAGGCAGTTAGCTCACCCTGAACGCAGTATGGAAGTTATGGATAATTTCTTTGAATTAGTGCAGGATATTGCCCAAAAAGAGAAGGAACCAACTAGAGAAGGTAGAACAATAGCAATGACAATTGCACCAGTAAAGACGAAATAGGCAAAGGAGGAACTAGTTATGCCAAAGATGAAATCACATTCCGGAGCAAAGAAAAGATTTAGATTCACAGCTAGTGGAAAACTTAAGCATTCGGCGCAAAACAGAAGACATATTTTAACCAAGAAAGCAAGCAAGAGAAAAAGACAACTTCGTAGTACTAGATATGTAGATATTACACAGGAAGCGACAATTGCAAAAATGATTGGTGGGCAAAAGTAGTAGGAGGCACGCAAAATGAGAATTAAAAGATCTGTAAATTCAGCGAAAAATCGCAAAAAGGTTTTAAAAAGAGCTAAAGGATATTTTGGTAGCAAAAGCAAACTATACAGAGTTGCCAATCAAGCAGTTATGAAGTCTATGCAATATGCATATGTTGGTAGAAGGCTTAGAAAAAGAGATTTTCGTAGATTGTGGATTACTCGTATAAATGCAGCTGCAAGATTAAATGATCTATCATATAGCAAGTTCATGTATGGATTAAAATTAGCAGGAATAACATTAAACCGTAAGGTTTTAGCAGATATGGCAGTAAATGATGCACCAGCCTTTACAGGGCTATGTGAGAAAGCCAAAGCTGCAATAAAATAAAAACTAAACTTAAAAGGCTTCTCAAGCGGGAAGCCTTTTTTTTTATTGATGAATCGTTAAGGGACTAAAATGGAAGTTATTAGATCGCAAAACAATGAAAAGATAAAGTATGCTTCTTCTCTAAAAGAAAAAAAGAACCGGCAGAAAGGCGGGGTTTTTTTAATTGAGGGGAATAATTTAATAAAAGACTTGAATGGAATGCTTATAGAGGATCTTTTCATACAGGAAAGTTTAATTAATAAAAGCAGAAGTATTGTTAGTCTAAAAGTAATGGAAAATGAAAAGATAAGAGTGCACTGTGTTTCCGACAATGTTTTTTCTAAATTATCTGAAACGGTAACTTCTAAAGGGTTAGTAGCGATATGTAAAAAACCACCTGCTGTACATATAGGCGAGGGACATGTGGTGGTATTTGATAGAATTAGAGACCCAGGGAACATGGGGACGCTACTCCGGACGACACTAGCTATGGGAGTAAAAGATGCTGTACTTATAGACTGTGTAGACCCATATAGCGCTAAGGTAATTCGTGCTTCATTAGGTGCAGTGTTACATGTTAACATAATACAAACAGAAGATTTATCAGAGGTTAGTAGAGAAATTTCTGGTAAAAAAATAGTGGTTTTAGATATGTCAGGTAAAAATATTTATGAGTTTGATGAAAAAGGTCCTTTTGTTTTAGTAGTAGGGAGTGAGGCATTTGGAGTGTCTCCCCAGATTAAAAAAGATGCCACACATATTGTATCCATTCCTATGCCAGGAGAAATGGAGAGTTTAAATGCTGCAATAAGTTTTTCTATAGCGCTTTCATATATTGTTTCGGGTATGTAGGTGATAAAATTTTAATCTATTGTAAACGCTATATGTTTTTATTTGAATAACAATATTTTGCTTAAGTTTAATTGCGAACTTATGTATTTGTAAATCACGCTGAAAAGTTTAGATTTAAACGCTCTTACTATATAAACAACTAGATAACATACAGTAGTTTATGTTATATTAGATAGGTTGAGATTTATGTTTTAAAGATTGAAAATATTGTTTTTAGTTGGAGGTTTGTATGGCTGGACATAGTAAATGGGCTAATATCAAACAAAAAAAAGGGAAGACTGATGCTGCAAGAGGTCGTATTTTTACAAAAATAGGTAGAGAAATTTCGGTTGCCGTAAAATCTGGTGGACCTGACCCAAATTCCAATCCAAGACTTCGAGATGTCATCACCAAGGCAAAACAAAATAATATGCCAAACGATAATATCATGAGGTCTATCAAAAAGGCTAGTGGAGAACTTGGCGCCGCTGAAGAGTTTGAGGAAATTGTTTATGAAGGTTACGGTGTGGGCGGAGTGGCTGTTATAGTATACACACTAACTGACAATCGTAATAGAACAGCAGGGGAGGTAAGGCATTGTTTTGATAAATATGGTGGGTCGCTAGGCTCGACTGGCTGTGTTAGTTATATGTTCAAAAGAGTTGGAGTTGTTGTATGCGATAAGACCATGTCGGAAGATGAGATGTTGCTACTTGCGCTAGAAGCTGGTGCGGAGGATATGCAAACATTCGATGAAGTCTTTGAAATTCATTGTGACCCAGGCAAGCTTAGTGAGGTTGCGGATAGTTTAGCAAACAGTGGTGCTGAAATTCTTTCTCAAGATGTGGATATGCTCCCAGATATGGAGGTTTCACCTGGGGAACATGAGGAAACTATAAAGAAGATGTTGGATGCACTTGATGAAAGTGATGATGTGCAAAATGTATATCACAATGCTATTTTGACAGAGGACGAAGAAGAAGATTAATACACGGCTTTTTAGAGCATAAGATTTTATTTTAGGAAATGATGAAATGGAAGCAGAAGTTAAAAATATTTGTAAAAAAGTAAAAGAAGCAGCCAACAACTTTGCAGGAGTGAATGAGCTTACTAAGAACGCAGTGTTATTAACTGTTAAAGAGTTACTTTTAACAAATGTCGATAAGATAATTGATGCCAATAAAGTAGACATTGTTCTAGCTTTAAAACAAGGAAGAAATCAGGCTTTTATTGATAGGCTTACCTTAACGCCTGAAAGAATCAAATTAATGGCGGATGGGCTAGATGCTATTGTGGCGTTAGGAGATCCTGTGGGGGAAGTCACGGAAGAATATGTGCTGCCGAATGGACTAAAAGTATATAAAATAAGAGCACCGTTAGGAGTTGTAGGTATAATATTTGAGGCAAGACCAAACGTTGCAGTTGATGCTGCGGCTCTTTGTATAAAAAGCGGAAATGGAGTTGTTTTGAGAGGAAGTAGCGATAGCTCAGAAAGTGTTAACGCTCTAGTGGGATACATAAAAGAAGGGCTTTCCAAACATGGTTTGTCTCCCAATCTGGTCGGTAACATAGAGCCGAAGGATAGATCTACATCTGTTGAAATGTTAAAACAAGAGCACTCCATAGATGTAGTAATACCGAGGGGCGGAGAGTCTCTAAAAAAAGTAGTGTTAGAAAATGCTACTATGCCTGTAATAGCATCTTCAGGTGGAAATTGTCATATATATGTTGCAAGTAGTGCAGATATTGATGTGGCAAATGAGATTATCTTAAATGCAAAAACTAGTAGGCCTGCTGTATGTAATGCTTTAGAAACTTTGTTAATAGATATAAAAATAGCTGAAAAAGCACTCCCTATGCTTTGTGCAAATCTTGCTAAAAGGGGTGTAGAGATAAGACTAACAAAAGAGGCAGCCAAGTATTACAAAGGCGATAAAATTGTCGATATGAATGAAATGTACATAGAATACGATGACTTGATTGTTAAAGTTAATGTTGTACAAGACATAAATGACGCAATTGCGCACATCAACGAGTATGGGACTCATCATAGTGAAGCCATTATTTCTACAAATGAATTGGAAATTGAAAAATTTATGAAAGAAGTAGATAGTTGTGCGTTATATGCCAATGCCTCCACAAGATTTACGGATGGATTTGAGCTCGGTTTGGGAGCAGAAATGGGTATAAGTACGCAAAAGTTACATGTAAGAGGACCGATAGGGTTAAAAGAACTGACTTCTGTGAAGTACTGCGTATACGGTGAGGGTCATATAAGAAAATAATTAAAGATTTTACTTTAGAGGCTGGAAAAGATAAAGGAGTATGTACGTAAATGAGAAAGATAGCAATATTGACAAGCGGTGGGGACGCCCCAGGAATGAACGCTGCAATTAGAGGCGTAGTAAGATGCGGTAATGCTGCAAATATAGAAGTATATGGCGTGGAAAGAGGGTATGAAGGCTTATTAAGAGGAACTCTTAGAAGAATGGATAGCCGTTCAGTATCTGATATTATTCAGAAAGGTGGTACTATTTTAAAAACAGCTAGAAGCAGTGACTTTGAGTCAGAAGCGGGTGTAAGGCAATCTGGTGACGTGCTTAGGGCATATGGAGTAGAAGCATTAGTAGTGTTAGGCGGGGATGGATCTTTTAAGGGGATGCGTGATATGTTTAATATTTGTGGAATTCCATGCGTAGGAATCCCTGCAACAATTGATAACGATTTAGCATATACAGATTATACTTTAGGATTTGATACCGCTGTTAACACGGTAGTAAATGCAATTAATAACTTAAGGGATACAATGACTTCGCATGACAGGGCATGTATAATAGAAGTTATGGGGAGGAAATGCGGAGATATAGCATTATACTCTGGCGTTGCAGGAGGCGCGGAAAGTATAGTAGTTCCAGAACATAAACATCTTGTAGAAGACATAACCAACAAGATGAAGAAAAATGCAATTAAAGGTAAAGTTTCTGACATAATAGTTTTAGCAGAAGGAGTGTGTTCTTGTGAGGAACTAAAGAGCCAGATTTTAGAGAAAATGGGCAAAAACAGTGTTGTGATAAGGACTGTTAAATTGGGTTATGTGCAAAGAGGAGGCTCTCCTTCAATGAGAGATAGGGTTTTTGCAGCAAGGTGTGCTGATAGGGCCATCAACCTTTTGGACTCAAATTATAATGATTGTAGAGTTGTAGGAATACAAAACGGACAAATGATAGATATGGAAATAAATGAAGCTCTGAATATGAAGAATGTTTTTGACGAAGAACTGTATAAAATAGCAAATAAATTATCATTTTAATTAAGGAGGATAATATGAAAAATTTGAAAGGTGCATTAATGTTTGGTCAATCAGGTGGACCTACATCTGTAATAAATGCAAGTGCGGCAGGTGTGTTTTTAGAAGCTCGTAAACATCCTAATATTACAGCTGTTTATGGACTGGCTCATGGCATAAAAGGTCTATTAGAAGAAGATTTTTACGACATGGGAAAAGAGGATGAAAAAGAGCTCTTATTGATGAAGAATACTCCATCATCAAGTCTAGGTTCGGTAAGATACAAGTTAGCTAACATAGATAAAGACGACACGGATTATAAGAGAATTTTAGAGGTTTTCAAGAAGTATAATGTTCGTTATTTCTTCTATAACGGTGGAAATGATAGCATGGATACATGTAATAAGATCTCGAAGTATTTATTAAGTGTGGGATACGATTGCAATATAATTGGTGTCCCAAAGACTATAGATAACGACTTGTATGGAACGGATCATTGTCCTGGGTTTGGATCTGCTGCAAAGTATATTGCAACAACATTAATGGAACTTAATTTGGATGCAAAAGTTTATGATAAAGGACAAGTTGCTGTAATAGAAATAATGGGCAGAAATGCAGGATGGCTTACTGCAGCAGCGAGTTTAGCAGGATACAAGGGACTAGGCGCAGATCTTATATATTTACCTGAAGTGCCATTTTGTGTAGATAAATTTAAGAAAGATGTTAAAAGAGTTATGGACGCAAACAAAGGCAAATGTATAGCTTGCGTTTCAGAAGGTGTGAGGAACAAGGATGGCAAATTAATTGTTGAGGAGTTTTCGGATGAAAAATCAAAGGATCACTTTGGACATACTCAGCTTGGAGGGTTAGCCATACATTTAGCAGATTTAATTAACCAAGAATATGGAGTCAAGGTGCGTGGAATAGAGTTTAACTTAATGCAAAGATGCGCAGCACACTTAGCTTCTGCGGTTGATGTGGAAGAAGCTTTTAATGCAGGTGTTGAAGCAGTTAAAGCTGCAGTTTCTGGTAAGTCTGATATGATGGTTGCATTTGAAAGGGATATGAGCTCAGGCTCCTATAAATGCAAATATTTCTTACTTCCTCTAGAAAAAGTCGCTAACACCGAACAAAAAGTGCCACTGGAGTGGATTATCAATAACGGGACTGCATTATCTCAGGACTTTATCGATTATGCACTTCCGTTGATACAAGGGGATTGTAAAGCTCCTTTAGAGGATGGGCTACCTAGGTTTGCAAGACTAAAGAAGGTTCAGGCCGGAATTAAAAAGTAATATTACTAACAGGTTTGACAAGGGAGGGGAGTGAAGAAATTACTCCCCTTTAAAAAAGACTTAATGGAAAAGAAGACGAAAATAATAGTTTTATTAGTGTTTGTAACACTCGTAGTTATAACTGTTTTGGGTGTGTCATTAGGGCTTACTCTAAAGTTATCGTCTCCTAAACCAGAGGTTGTAGAGGTAGTTGGGGAACCGGACTATACTATAAAAATCGAATGGAAAAAGGTCATCGGCGCTAAGCAATATATCATTAAATATAGATATAGAGATGTGTATGGCGAAAAATACGCTTTTGTAACAACAGATGATAATTTTGTTGTGATAAAACGAGTCAAAGGCAACTTGGATTTTAGTGTCCAAGCCTTAAATGGAAGGGAAATTCAAACGAGCAATTTTTCTCATGAGAGGACATATGTTGTAGAAGGTTTGAAGCTTCCTGCACTTAAAAGTTTTGGTTTTACGGAGTTACCGTCTTTTTCAGCAAAGATAAATCAAGATTTTGAACCTGTAACGTATATCTACAAAGGAGCGGAAAAAGAAGTAGAGTTTTATGAGTTTTCTGATAATCATAATCCAGGCGATGTAGTAGTGTTAAGCTATGCAGAGCTAGTAGAATATGTGTTTAATTTTCCCCCGGGTGAGACTTATGCAAAATTCAGACCAGTAATTTATGCTACAATAGGAGATACTATAGTTGATGGCCCTATTGAGTTAAAAGAATTGTATGAAAACCCTACAACATATGTGGTAGTAAGACACTATAACCCAGAGTAAAGATTGTGTTTCAAATCAAAAATAAGGCGATTATAAAGTAATTATAAAATGTAATGTGATTTAAATATGCATTTATTGAAAAAGGATACGTGATTATGTATAATTTATGCAATAGATGAGATGAGAAGACACCTTGGAGGGTGGGAAATGGATAAATTCCTCGATTATTTAGATTCTATCAGTGGCTTATTGGTAGCTATAGCGATAGCACTTGTGGTTGTGCTGGTGGTTATAGCAATTGTAAGCATTGTTATGTCTAAGAGGAAAATAAGGAAAAAGAAGGCAGAGACTCAGGAAAATGAAGCTGAGATACGGAATATCCTTGCTGGGAAGTCAGAGCCAATAAGTTATGAGTATGAGCTTGAAGATGATGTTTTTGAGAGAGAAGCAGGCAGTGAATTAGAATGGGTTGAAGGTCAGGCTATGTTTGTTCTTCCTGATGAGCTGACCGAGAAAACTGATGCGCAGAATGGAGAAACAAGTCCCTACAATGATAGGTACGAAAGGGTAAAACAACTTGAATACTATGAAGTAGAAGAAGCATTAGCTCAAAATAGAATGACTAAAAAAGAAACTACTATGCCCGATGAGCAAATAACTTCTATTATTATGACACCTATACTTGCTAAGCCTAAAAAGCCGAGACCAAGCAAAGAAAAACCCCCAGTAGAGAGGGTTAAAAGTTCATTTGATGATGATTTTATTTATGACGTAAATTTAGCAAGTTTTCCTGGTTCGATTATATTGTATAAAGACTTTAAGAATAAATATAGACTGAGGTTTAGAGCTAGTAACGGAAAAACATTAGCCCATTCTCAAGCATTTGATAGAAAGTTAGAGGCAAGCACTGCTGCTGCCAACATAATAGACATAGGAAGGCTGGCAAATTATACAGATACAACAAAGTTTGATTATATACCTGTAGTAGGAATACCCACTTATGAGGTATTTTTAGATAGTGACTTTAGATACAGATACAAATTAGTTTCATCAAACGGCAGAGTATTACTGGCAAGTCAAAGTTTTATAAACAAATGGAATTGTATTAATGCTGTTCAAGGGCTTAAGGATGTGCTTGATTTATATGAATATTTTGACCAGACAAGAAAAAAGGAATATGTAGAAACAGAGCTATTTCAAGAATATTTAGATAGTCTAAAACACGTTGAAGAAACCATGGAAGAAAAACCACAATAAAATGTGAAAAAAATTTTTTATAACGACCAAGCTGAAGTAACTTGGTTTTTTTAATTCTAAAATTTAGAGATTATTGTAAGTTGCAAAAACAATATTAAATTTTGCGTTACCATACGCGCTCGCGCGTTATTGACTACTTGAAGTATTTAGTTTAAAATAAATGAGTATTATAGGAGGCATTTTGAGAATCGTAATATTAGATGGCTATTGTTTGAATCATGGAGACCTATCATGGGATGGGTTTTTTAGGCTTGGTTCTGTGCAGTATTATGATCGTACCGCACAAGAAGACATTGTAAAGCGGGCAATTGATGCCGATATAATAATCACCAACAAATGCAAGATAACAAAAGAAGTAATAGATAGTCTGCCGAAATTAAGGTATATCGGTGTTTTAGCGACAGGCTTTGATGTTATTGATACAGACTATGCAAAAAAGAAGAATATTGTAGTGACGAATATCCCAACATATGGCACGGATAGCGTAGTGCAAATGGTGTTTGCCTTGATATTAGAACTTTACACTTCTTTGAGTTATCACTTAAAAACAGTTAAGCAAGGAGATTGGGCTAAATGCCCAGATTATTGTTACTATAAAGATGGAGGGCTAAAAGAACTGTCTTCTAAAACTATGGGAATTATAGGATATGGGAATATTGGCTCGGGTGTTGGTAGAGTTGCTCAAGCGTTTGGCATGAAGGTTATAGCCTTAGACAAATTTAAATCGCATAAAGAAACGGCTACTTTTAGGTACGCAGATTCCTTAGAAGAGCTTTTAAGCGAGTCTGACATTGTTTCGCTAAACTGTCCGTTGACAAAAGAAAATAGAAAAATGATTAATAGGGATACTCTCTCTATCATGAAAAATAGCGCTATTCTGATTAATACAGCAAGAGGACCGTTAGTTGATGAGGAGGCACTAGCAGAAGCTCTAAACGATGGGGTAATTGCAGGTGCGGGACTAGATGTTTTAGAAAAAGAACCTCCGAGAGCCGATAGCCCGATTTTTAAGGTTAAAAATGTAGCGATTACGCCACATATTTCCTGGGCGACGTTCGAAGCGCGAAGCAGGTTAATGGAGATAGCAGTTGATAATTTGGCTTCCTTCTTAAAGGGTAGCCCTGTTAATGTGGTAAATATTTGATTATATAAAGACAAAAAACTTTAAACGATTGTACAAAATATAAATATATAAGATGGAAAGGAAGGATATGGAAAGAATAGCAATTATTGATTTAGGTTCAAACTCAGCGAGAATAGTTATTGCAGAAGTAAGTGAGGGCGGGTATTTTTCAGTCATTGACGAACTTAAAGAACCAGTGAGGCTTGCTAAAGGCATGGAGATAGACGGCTTTTTAAAGCCTTTAAGAATAGCTCAAACACTTAGAACATTACAAACTTTTAAAACCCTTTATGAAAGTCATAATGTTGATAAAGTATTTGCATATGGAACTGCTGCAGTTAGGATGGCAAATAATCGAAATGCCTTCGTAGAAGAGGTCGAGTCTGCTTGTGGAATTAAATTACAAGTACTTTCACAAGAAGAAGAGGCTGCTTTGGTGTATACTGGCGTAATAAATTCAATGGAGATACCAAAAGGCCTTATTATAGATATCGGTGGCGGCAGTACAAAAATGATATATTACAACAGAAGGACATTAATCGCCCAAGATACCTTGCCTTTTGGCGCAGTAACAATTACAGAAAAGTTCGGGAAAATTGAAAATGCAGAAGCTAGAGCACATGCAATTGAAGAACATGTCGCTAAATACCTAGAGGAAAATGTAGCGTGGGTTAAAGACATTGATCCCGAAACAAAGCTTGTTGGAGTAGGCGGATCCATCAGAAATTTAGGGAGAATTAGTCGTAAGTTGAAAAACTATCCTTTGAATATGGCACATAATTACATAGTGTCGTTTGCGGAGTTTGATACTATTTATGACACAATAAAACCTTTAACGCTAGAAATGATGGCTAGAATCAAGGGTCTATCAAGTGCAAGAGCGGATATTTTCCCAGCAGCACTTTCGATAATTGAAGCAATTAAAAAAGCCACAAACTTTGAAGAAATCATCATAGGAGGCGCAGGTTTAAGAGAAGGTGCGATGTTTAGATATGCTGTACCTTCAGTTGTAGAAAAACCTATAAGTGATATAACTGGACATAGTATATATACTTTATTAAATAAGTTCGATTTAAACATCAAGCATTGTGAACACGTGTATGATTTGTCAATGCAGTTATTTAAACAACTTAGAGTGCTTCATAAACTTCCTAGACCGTATGTAAAAATACTGAGAGTAGCAAGTATGTTACATGATTTAGGTACAAAGTTTAAATTTTACGATCACCATAAACATTCAATGTATTTGATTATGAACAGTAACCTTTACGGTATTCCACAAAAGGACTTGGTTATGGCTAGTTTAATTGCGGGATGTCACGAAAAAGAAAGCCTTGAAGATTTAGGTATGGAAAAGTACATTGCTATGCTTAATGAAGAAGAAATTGAGGCGGTTAAAGAACTAGGTGTGATAGTTAGAATCGCAGAATGTTTTGAAAGAGGCAAGGGCGGTTTAATTACGGAGATAGTTTGTGATGTTTTGGGTGATAGTGTAATTATGAAAACAAAGTCCACTGGGGACATAACGCTTGAAATTAAGAACGCAATGTATGCATATCCAGAATTTAAGCGTGCGTTCAAGAAGACATTAGAGATACTGTAAATGAAAATACTGCTTGCTTCAAAATCTCCTCGTAGGATAGAGATACTTTCCCAATTAATAGGCGATAGGTTTGTTTGTAAAGGAAGCGAGTGCGAGGAGTTTTTTATTGGGAAAACTCCAGAAGAAACTGTATTGGAAATTGCCTTAAGGAAATTAAAAGGAGTTAACTGTCCTAAACAATATGATGTGATAATAGCTTGTGATACGTTGGTATATAAAGAGGGTAAATATTACGGTAAACCAACGTCTAGAGAAGACGCAAAAAACATATTAAGGGAATTATCTGGAAAAAAACATCAGGTATATTCGGGATTAATAGTAAAAATAGGTAATAAAATCATTCAGCAGTCCGTTTGCTCAGATGTTGTTTTTCGCAACTTAAGAGATGGCGATATTGATTATTATCTAGATAACTATGAGTATATGGATAAAGCAGGGTCTTATGGTATACAGGATAATATGCTTGTAACAGATTATTCTGATAAGGGGTTTTATAATATAATGGGGATGCCTAAAGAGGAGCTGAAAGATATTTTAGTTAGATTTGGGATTATAGATGAGAAATAGACTTAAAAGAGCAAATACGGTAATTGTTGAAATGGGTTCTTCCAATATATCTATACTTACTGAAGCAGGTATAGTTAGAGAACCTAGTTTAGCCATTGTAAAGAGAAGTCACACCTTAGAGCTGATTGCATACGGACATGAAGCTGTAAAAAAGATTGGGCAAATACCTGATCATAGTTACTTGATTCACCCAGTTGAAGAGGGGGTAGTGACTAATGTTGAAGCAATGAGTCTAATTATTAAGGACATCTTTAGCAAATGTTTATCTAGCAGATTTATAGATAATGTAAGAGTGTATGTGCTTATACCTTGCGGTTTATCGATAGCTGAAAGAGAGCTTATGGAAAGCACTATAGTAAAGGCAGGAAGAAGAGACGTTACGATAATAGAAAGCATGCTTGGGTTATTGCCTTATACAAATGGAGGCACTTTAGTAGCGCTCTTTGGTGCGGGAGTAACGGAACTTGGAGTTATAGATGAAACTGGAATAGTGACTGGTTTAACGGTCAACTTAGCTGGCGAAACAATAAATAATGACATAAAAACAATGGCGCTTGAAAAATATAATTTAAAAATCAGTAGTGCCGCCGCAGAGAGACTTAAGATGGGTATCGGCACACTTTATGAAAATGACACGTCAGTCATGGAGGTTATAGGGCAAGATTTGCTAGACCAGAAAATGAGAAAAATAGCGATTAAGGCAGACCATATCAGGCCAAGCATAACTTCTATGTATAAAAAACACGTAGAAGTATTAGAAAGTTTACTAACTACGATTCCAACAAAAACACTAGCAGAGGTTTCTGAAAACGGGGTTTTAATAGCTGGAGGTGGCGCGGAGATGCGTGGATTAACGGACTTTTTGGCTCGCTATTTACATCTACCAGTAAAGGTAGCGCCTCGCCCAGCAATAGCTACAATAAAGGGCGTTGAATTAATTGTTAAAGATAAAACAGGGAAGTACGATTCGATTTTGGGTAACAAAAGGTAATGGTACTAACATATAGCATGCTATGGATTAAAAAGTGAAGTTTACCGCTAAAAGGTTTTATACATTCGTTAAAAGGGTGTAAACTGTTTTAAGTAGTATGCATTGTTTACAAAGTGAGGAATATTATTATGAAAAATGAAGAAATTAAATCTCAAATATGGACAATACCTAATTTAATAACTTTTTTTAGACTTTTATGTGTACCATTCATCATGTGGTGCACTTTAGATAAAAACACATATATGACTTTTATCTTACCAAATATGGGAGATATAGCTTTTCCTTTATGGGGTTTGGTAATTTTACTAGTTGCCGCAATATCTGATTTGTTTGATGGTTGGATTGCAAGGAAGTTTAATCAAACATCTGACTTAGGGGCCGCTTTAGACCCAATTGCAGATAAACTTATGCATGTTGCAACGCTGCTGTCTCTTGTTATAATAGGATGCGTTCATTGGGCATTTTTAGTTTTAATTTTACTAAAAGAAGCACTGATGATAATAGGTGGGCTGTTTTTACTTAAGTATAGCACGCCTATAAAAGCTAATATGACAGGTAAGATTGCAAGTGTTATTTTATCAGTTGGTGTTTGCATGTCTTTTTTCCATGCAATGTTTGAAAAGGTCTATTATCTTGACTGGATAGTAATAGGCGTAGCGGTCTTAGTTACGTATGTTGCATTTTTCGGATATTTAAATCAGGCTATGCCTCATTTCAAAGTGATGATTACGTCGTTGAAAAACAAATTAGACCCTAATGATGTATTTAAAAGGATGAATATAATTCGAGAAACCGAAGGTGTTAAAGATGTAGACTACAAAGAAGTTATACGCAAGATGAAAGAAGAAAACAGTGAGCAGAAGGTAGATAGGGAATAATTTAGTTATTGAAATGTATCAATGTTTAAGGAGTAATAACATATGCAACTAGACAAGCTTGATCCAAAAGAATTTGAACAAAAAATATATGAGAGCTGGGAGTCGAAAGGGTATTTTAGACCTGTTATGGAAAAAGGGAGGATACCATTTACAATAATGATGCCTCCGCCTAATATTACGGGGCAGTTACACATGGGGCATGCTTTAGATAATACGCTCCAAGATATAGTTATCAGATATAAGCGTATGCAAGGGTTTTCTGCACTTTGGTTACCAGGGACTGATCATGCTAGTATAGCGACAGAAGTCAAAATTGTGGAATTGTTAAAGTCAGAAGGGACGAGCAAAGAAGAGCTAGGAAGGGAAGAGTTTTTAAAAAGAGCATATCTTTGGAAAGATAAATATGGCGGTAGAATATCAAGACAGCTTAGAAGGTTAGGGAGCTCTTGCGATTGGTCTAGAGAAGCTTTTACAATGGATGAAAAGTGCTCAAAGGCAGTAAGAGAGGTTTTTGTTAATTTATACGAAAAAGGTTTGATATACAGGGGACTAAGGCCAATTAATTGGTGCCCCAGTTGTTTGACTGCGCTATCAGATGCTGAAGTGGAGTATGAGGAGCAAAATAGCCATTTATGGCATATAAGGTATCCATACTCTGATGGTACTGGGTATATGGTTGTTGCAACTACAAGACCTGAAACCATGTTAGGAGATACTGCTGTCGCAGTAAATCCAAAAGATGATAGATATAAAGATAAGATAGGTAAATATGTAAATTTACCATTGACCAATAAAAAAATACCTATTATAGCCGATGATTATGTAGAAATTGAATTTGGAACTGGAGCGGTAAAGATTACTCCAGCACATGACCCAAACGATTTTGAGGTTGGTGCTAGACATAATTTAGATACAGTAGTCGTTATCGATGATAATGGTGTTATTAATGATAATGGTTATGGCTATAAAGGGTTAGATAGATTTACTGCACGTAAAAAAATGGTAGATGATTTAAAAGCCCAAGGTCTTATTGAGAAAATAGAAAAATATACACATAATGTAGGGGCATGTTATAGGTGCGGTACTGTAATTGAGCCATTGGTCAGTAAACAGTGGTTTGTCAAAATGGAGCCTCTTGCGCGACCTGCTATAGATGTGGTGAAGGAAAACATAACAAGGTTTATTCCGGATAGGTTCAGCAAAACATATTTTAATTGGATGGAGAACATAAAAGACTGGTGTATTTCTAGACAATTATGGTGGGGGCATAGAATACCTGCTTGGTATTGCCAAGATTGTGGTGAAGTTATCGTTTCAAAAACCGATCCAACCAAGTGTAAATGTGGCTCACATAACCTAAAACAGGATGAAGATGTTTTAGACACATGGTTTAGCAGTGCTTTATGGCCGTTTTCCACATTAGGCTTTCCAGATGAGACGGAGGATTTAAAATACTTTTATCCCACAAACTTATTAGTGACTGGGTATGATATTATTTTCTTCTGGGTTGCCAGAATGGTTTTTAGTGGTATTGAACATATGGGAGAAACTCCATTTTCAGAAGTGTTAATACACGGGATAGTTAGGGATGGTTTGGGTCGTAAGATGAGTAAGTCCCTAGGAAATGGCGTAGATCCATTAGAAATGATAGACAAATATGGTGCTGATGCTCTAAGACTAAGTTTATGCATAGGAGTCTCGCCTGGAGCAGATGTTAGGTTCAATGAGGAAAAAATAGAACCAGCTCGAAATTTTATTAATAAACTATGGAATGCTGCAAAATTTGTGTTAATAAATACATCAGGATCTAAAAGTCTTGAATTTAAACCCAAGAGTTCGGCAGATAAATGGATTGTTCATAAGTTTAATATATTAACTAAGGAAGTAAATAGAAACTTTAAAAATTATGACCTAGGCCTTGTTGCTAGTAAATTATATGATTTTGTATGGTCTGATTTTTGTGATTGGTATATAGAGGCATCCAAGAGTGCGTTGTATGGAGAAGACGAAGATGCAAAGCAAGCTACGCAAGGCGTATTAGTGTTTATACTGAAAAATATATTAAAATTACTCCATCCATTCATCCCGTTTGTTACTGAGAAAATATGGTCAGCCACCGACGAAAAAGAAACGATTATGCTAGCGGATTATCCAGTTTATGATAAAAAGCTTGTTTATAAAGATAGTTATGCGGACTTTGAAATCATAAAGGAAATCGTGCGAAATATCAGGAATGTACGTTCGGAAATGAATGTAGAGCCAGGGAAAAAGTTAGCTATATTTATTATTAAGTCTACGAGTGATAAAAACCTTACTAATATTAATGAGAATCAAGAGTATATTAAGCGTTTAGCAGGAATCGCGGATATTTCGTTTAAAACTCAAAAAGAAGAGATAATCGAAAAAGTAGTTAGTGTAGTAGTTATGGATATCGAAGTTTTAATACCGCTTGGTGAAATGGTTGACTTTGAAAAGGAAGCTGCAAGATTAAGAAAAGAAATAGAGCAGCTGTTTAAAGAAATTAAGCGAAATGAATCTATGTTAAATAACCAAGGTTTTTTAGCTAAAGCACCAGCTAGTTTGGTAGAGGCTGAGAGAATTAAACTTAAATCAAATAAAGAAAAAATGGAGAAACTAGAAAAATTTCTTGAAGAGGTACTTAACTAGTTGAGAAAGGGGAATAGGAGAGAAACTATGAAAGAATGTAAATTGTTAATAAAGTATAGAGTAGATGGTAAATTATTTACTGATGATAATTATCAAAATCAACATTATGTTATAGAGAAAAACTTTTCTAATAATATAGTGAAGCTTGAAATTAGCCCTAAAGTAGAAATGGAGTTAATTACATTAGAATTGTCATATAATTACGAGTATGAACCAGAAAGCAGGTTTTATATAAATGGTTATCAGTCATGGACTACAAGCTATGAGGCTAGAATAGATGATAAACAAAGAGGAATAGGCCGTGTTCTGAAGGCAATTCCTTTTGGTAAATTATTAGCTTCTACATCTGGAGATTATTCATTTGTAGATTATCCCAAAAAATCTGGCATGTTTCATAGCTTCACCTATACATATATAACCAAGTCTTCGGCTAATGAAATTTGTTTTTATGGATCGTTGAATGAAAAAACAGGGTTTACTATTTTCCATGCTGATATGAATGCTAATAAACTAAAGATTGTCAAAGATGTAGAGGGCGTGAAGATATCTAGCTCATATGAACTACTGAATGTAATTAGAATAGAAGGGTTATATGATGGAGTTTTTGATAAGTATTTTTCAACACTTGGGATTGCAAAACCTAGAATTAACCATTTGGCAGGATATACAAGTTGGTATAATTATTTTGGCAATATTGATGGAAAAATCATTTTAAGAGATTTAGATGGCTTAGATAGAGTTAAGGACATTGTAAACATATTTCAAATTGATGATGGTTACCAACCATTTATAGGGGAATGGACTACTAAAAACGAAGAAAAGTTTCCAATGGGAATGAAGAAAATTGCAGCAAAAGTGCATAAAAAAGGATATTTAGCTGGTATTTGGCTTGCTCCATTCAATGTGCAAAGAAAATCGAAATTAGTTCAAGAACACCCTGACTGGTTTATTAAAAATGAAAAAGGAAAACCTATAATCGGATGCTTAGGCTGGGGTGGCGCTTATGTACTGGACATAGAACTAGAACCTGTGCGCGAATATATCAAAGGGTTTTTTAATGAAATAGCAAATGATTGGAATTTTGATATGTTCAAATTAGATTTTTTATATAGTCAATGCATGTTACCAAGGAATGGAAAGAGTCGTGGGCAAATAATGTGCGAAGCTATGGAGTTTTTAAGAGAGTGTGCTGGCGAAAAGCTTATATTAGGATGCGGTGTTCCTCTAGGTCCAGCATTTGGGCTAGTTGATGCTTGCAGGATAGGTTGTGATATGGATTTACAATATCTGCCTAAGTTTTATAATAAAATACATGTAAACAATGAAGTTCCAAGTGTCCAGAACTCCATGACAAGTACCATTTGGCGAAGACATTTGAATGGAAGAGCCTTTTTAAATGACCCGGATGTATTCTTCTTGAGAGATACTAACTTAAAGTTTACATTGGAACAAAAAAAGACTCTTGCAAAAGTTAACAATTTATTTGGAAGTGTTTTATTTGTAAGTGAAAATATCGCTGATTATGGCGATGATGCTCTAGAAATTGTAAAACTTGCTTTTGCAAAACCAAACGCTATGATTATTTCAGTTACATGCGATGATGACAAGGTATACACAATTAAATATTTACAAGACGGAGAACAGAAAAAGTTTAGTTTTGATATGAAAACCGGGGCCGAATTATAGGAAATTATAAACCCCAAAAGGCTCGCTACTCGCGGACCTTTTTTTATGTTAAAAATGCTTAGATTGACACAAAAGAGAGCATTTTGTTAAACTTGTTTGGTAGTTTTTATTAATTAATCAAAGTCTTACTGTAGGAGGTAATATGGCAGACAAAACAAGCAGTCGTAAGGAATATGGAATAGATGATTTAGTCATGCTAGAAGGGCTAGAAGCCGTTAGGCTAAGGCCTGGTATGTATATAGGGACAACGGGTTCAAAAGGCTTGCATCATATACTATGGGAAATAGTTGATAATGCAATGGATGAAGCAGCAAATGGATATGCGGATACCGTAGAGGTTGTAATTTTTGAAGACGAGTCTGTTTCGGTAGAAGATAACGGACGAGGCATACCTACAGACATTCATCCAAAATATAAAATTAGTGGAATTGAGTTAGTATATACTAAATTACATGCAGGCGGAAAGTTTGTAAATAAGGACTATGTTTTTTCTGGTGGTTTACATGGAGTGGGCGCTGCTGTTACTAATGCGCTATCGAAGTGGTGTAAAGTTGAAGTTTATAGAGATAAAAAAGAATATTTCCAAGAATTTCATACACACAAGGAAAAAGATGTTTATCATAGTGGAGTTAGTAAGGGGCCAATTAAAGAAGTTGGAAAAACTAAGAAACGAGGAACAAAAGTTACATTTTTACCAGATTCGGATGTGTTTGGCGGTGCTAAACTGGATGGTACCCTAATAAGAAGACGCCTTAAGGAACTAGCATTTTTAAATAAAGGTGTCAAAATGATATTTGAAGATAAAAGAGAAGTTGACGAGGATGGTCAAGTTAAAAGAGTAGAATACTGTTTTAGGGGAGGTATAGCTGATTTTGTCAATAGCCTAAATGAAGCAAAGACAAGGCTTTCAGATAAGGTGGTTTATGTCAAAGGAGAAGCAGATCGATTTGAAGTTGAACTTGCATTTCAGTATAATGACTCTCCAATAGAAAACATAATCTCATATGTAAATAATATCCCCACCACCGAAGGCGGCACTCATGAAACGGGCTTTAAACAATCATTTACAAAATGTATGAATGATTATGTTAAGAAAGCTAATTTATTAAAAGCTAGAGATCCGCAATTAATTGGCGAAGATTACAGAGAGGGATTGACGGCGGTTTTGAGTTTAAAGATGCAAAATGTACAGTTTGAAGGACAAACGAAAGCCAAACTAGGCAATCCGGAGGTTAAGGGGCTAGTCGAAAGCATATTAAATGAAAAACTTTCCGAAGTTTTTGAAAATCCGAAATTTAAAGACATTCCTGCAATGATAGCTAAGGTCGGCATAAATGCTAGTAAAGTTAGAGATGCAGAGAAAAAGACCAAGGACGCAATGCGTGCTAAAAATGCAATGAGTGGTCAGGCTTTGGCGGGCAAGTTTAGTGCCTGTTCAAGTAAAAATCCCGAAATAAACGAATTGTTTATTGTAGAAGGAGACAGTGCGGGCGGCTCTGCAAAACAAGGAAGAGATAGAAACTTTCAAGCCGTTCTTCCTTTGAGAGGAAAGCCATTAAATACTGAAACTGCTAAAAAACATCAAGTTTTAGCAAATGAGGAGTTTAAAACACTAATTTATGCATTAGGTACAGACTTTGATACAAGTTTTAACATTGATAACTTGAAATATCATAAAATTATCATTTTAGCAGATGCTGATTATGATGGTGAACATATTAGAAGTTTGCTTTTAACATTTTTCTATCGCTATATGAAACAGTTAATAACAGAAGGACATATATATCTAGGTATGCCTCCTCTCTACAGGGTGGAGAAAAGAGGTGTTGTTCAGTACGCATACGATGATGAAGAATTAGACAAAATACTGGAAGAAAACAAAGGCAGAGATAAAATTAAACTACAAAGATACAAAGGTTTAGGTGAAATGTCGTATACACAACTTTGGGAAACTACATTAAACCCCAAAACAAGAACGTTACAAAGAGTGACAGTGGAAGATGCAGCTGAAGCTGATAGGATGATATCAATTTTAATGGGGGATGATTCGGGCCCGAGGAAAGAATACATCAGTGAAAATGCAAACTTTAATAGGGTAGATACTTTCGCAGAAAGGCTGGGAGGATAATAGATTATGACACGATTAAAAAGAGATAGAGATCAACTATCGTTTGATTTAGAACCTAATAATATAATTGAAGTTCCAATAGATGAAGCAATTCCCCGGTCTATGATGCTGTATTCTGAACACGTTATATTGGAAAGAGCACTTCCTAGGGTAGAAGATGGATTAAAACCAGTTCAGCGTAGAATACTATACACAATGTATGATTTAGGGATTAAACCTGATACGGATTATAAAAAATCAGCCAGAATTGTCGGTGACTGTTTGGGTAAATATCACCCTCACGGTGACCAATCTGTATATGATGCGATGGTTAGGTTAGGTCAAGATTTTAACATGCGAAATGTACTTGTGGATGGTCAGGGGAATTTTGGCTCTATAGACGGAGATTCCGCAGCAGCCATGAGGTATACCGAAGCAAGACTAGCTCCTCTTAGCATGGAGTTATTAAGGGATATAGATAAAAAAAGTATCATTGATTGGAAAAGAAATTTTGACGACACTTTGCAGGAGCCAGATGTTTTACCAGGAAGATTTCCAAATATTTTAGTTAATGGTTCTGATGGTATAGCAATTGGGCTAGCCACGAAAATTCCATCTCATAACCTAACAGAGGTGCTTGATGGATGCATTGCGATGATAGAAAGACCTAATATCAAGCTAGAAGAACTAATTGAAATAATTAAAGGGCCCGATTTTCCAACAGGTGGATTTTTAGTATCCAATGAAGAAATGATAAGTGCCTATGAGACCGGCAAAGGCAGGATTTTACTTAGAGGTAAGATGGAGATCGAAAATGCTGATGGTGGTAGGCAAAATATCATAATTTCAGAAATTCCATATCCTACCACAAAGGCAACGATTGTAAAAAGGATATATGATCTGAAAGGTAATAAAAAACATGGCTTCGATGATGTTGTCGACGTAGATGACGAGTCAGATAGAAAGGGTATGAGAATTGTGGTGCGTCTCAAGAAGGGTTCAGATGCCACTAAGATGTTAAATGCAATTTATAAAAACACCACAATGGAATGTTATTTCCATGCTAACATGGTTGCGATAGCAAGTGGCAGACCAAAACAAATGGGACTTATTCAAATACTAAAGTATTATCTCGAGTTCCAAAGAAAGGTAATATTAAGGCGCAGTCAGCATGATATTGGGGTAGCAAGGACAAGGGAACATATATTAGAAGGTTATCAAATAGTGTTTCCAGACATAGATGAAGTCATACGAATAATAAGGGCTTCATCCTCAAGAGCTGAGGCGAAAAAGGGGCTAAGAGAGAAATACGAACTGTCATCGGCTCAAGCAGATGCGGTATTGGCCATACCTCTAGGTAGTATAAACAAACTAGATGTTGAGAAGTTTATGGAAGAACTTGCAGCATTACAAAAACTGATAGCTAAATTGGCCAAAATTATTGGCTCTGTTAGAGAACAGGACAAAGTTATCATAGAGGAAATGAAGGAAATTCGCGATCGATATAGAACAAAACGCTTAACTACTATAATTAACGATGTTTCAGAAATTGATATTACTGCTTATGATCCTACCCAGAAAGCAAGTAGAAGATGTTATATTTCTATTGGTGCACTAGGTGACATTAAACAACTTTCGAGTAGAAACTATTTAACAGCAAATAGAGAAATTTCAGACAAGGGTTTTGAATCTATATCTAGAGAGGTTGTATTGTTGGAACCTGGCAGTGAAACGTTGATTTTTGGCAGTCTTGGAAATTGCTATAAATTAGACACCCAAAAAGTGCAAGAAAGGTTGTGGGACGAAAAAGGACAATCTTTGGAAGAAATATACGGAGAAGTCGGGAAGGGCGAAAAGGTAGTTAGTATGATTTCATACATGCCTGAAGACAATGATAAGCTAGATAAAGAAGTATTTACTTACACGAAAAATGGCATGGTGAAAAGAACTAGCTTTGAAAACTATATAGTGAATAGAGAGACATATCAGTATATGCGCCTTGCAGATGGAGATGAAGTAATCGGTGTTGAAATAGCATTACCTGATGCAACCATATTATATGTGTCTTCTGATGGGCAGTGTGTTAACTCTGAAACAAACGACATACCACTACAAGGACGTATCGCTGGCGGAGTCATTGTTATGAATATAAACGAAGGCGAAAGAGCGGTATATGCAGGACAAGCCGATGTAGAATATGGTTTTACAAATGATGGCGAAGCTGCATTTATGCCTTTAGGAGAAATTGTACTTGTTGCTGATAATGGAAAGGGAAAGCGAGTTATTGCTAGCGAATTTTATCCAATGAAGAGAAATAGAAAAGGGCTGAGAATTATGGATGTATATAATGAGTCCGCAAAGGTAATATTCGCAAGGAAGGTACTAGACAGTTTCGATGTGGTATTTGTTGATGAATATAACAATGTAAAATCAATTAATACTGAAGACATTAGAATTGAGGGAAAGGATACAAAAGGAAGCTTTTTAGTATCCGGAAGTAAGTTAAAAGCTGTTTTCGCGCATTACGAGGATATGACAGAATAGTTCATAATATAAATGTTTGAATAGAATGTTAATCAGTATAGGTTAGGAGAATATGAAACCGTTAGTAGCCATTGTAGGAAGACCAAATGTTGGTAAGTCAACATTTTTCAACAAGATTTCTAGGACTAGAGCCTCGTTGGTAATTAACCAACCTGGAGTAACTAGAGATAGAGTGTATGCCGATGCCGAGTGGTGTGGGTATGAATTTACTATGATTGATACGGGCGGTATTGAATCAAAAAGCCAAGATATAATGTGGCAACAAATTAGAAAACAAGCAGAGATTGCAATAGATATGTGTGATGTTATCGTGTTTATTGTAGACGGTAAAGAAGGGATTAATCCTGGCGACTACGATATTGCTGATTACATAAGGAAAACGCAAAAACCTATAGTTTTATTAGTTAACAAAATGGACGATATGGATATGATGAAAACCTATGAGTTTTATGCGTTAAACATTGGTACTCCTCAGCCGATATCGTCTGAACATAGTTTAGGGTTTGGAGATGCCCTAGATTGCATAGTTTCTCATTTTAAAGAATTAAAGCTTGCTGAGTATGACTCTGAGGATAGAATTAAAATTGCAATTGTAGGGAAGCCAAATGCTGGGAAATCTTCACTTCTAAATAAAATAATTGGTTATGAAAGAACAATTGTAACAGATATAGCAGGGACTACTAGAGATAATATTGACACTCCGTTCGACAGAGGCGAAAAGAAATACACACTAATAGACACTGCAGGAATTAGAAGAAAGGCAAAGGTTATAGAGGATTTAGAGTATTTTAGTGTTGTAAGAAGCATTTCTGCTATAAGAAGAGCTGATGTTGTTTTAATTGTAATAGATGGGAAAGAAGGATTAACGGAACAAGACGTAAGAATATGTGGACTTGCTCACGAGGCAGGAAAGCCAAGTGTTATTGTCGTTAATAAATGGGATATAGTAGATAAAACACATTCTATAACAGCAGATTATACTAGTGAATTATTAAGTCAACTTAAATTCATGAGTTACTTAAAAGTTACATTTGTAAGCGCATTAACAGGTAGGAATATCGAAAAATTGCTAGATACCGTGGACGAAGTGCTTGAAAATAGCCAAAGAATTATTCCAACTGGTATTTTAAACGATATTATAGGGGATGCTATTATGCTTAACCCTCCTCCTAATGATAAGGGGAAAAAGATTAGAATATCTTTTGTAAAACAAACACAAGCATCCCCTCCCACGTTTTTAATATTTACAAGTGACCCAGAAAATTTACATTTTTCATATCTAAGATATTTGGAAAATCAAATTAGAAATGCATTCTGTTTTGATGGAACTCCGATTGTTTTAACGCTCAAGAAACAAGGTGATAACTAAATCTAGCTTTGATAGACAGGACAGTGCGTTTTTATTTAATTAAGATAATTTTATACTAGAAAAAGTTTACAAACATTTTACAAGGCCCCTTAATTAAACATTTTACAATATAATGTTATTAAGTTAACATGAGCATATAAAAATGGAGCATGATGTATGGAAAATATTATTGAGGTAAAGAATTTACACAAGTCATATGGCGAAGTAAAAGCAGTAAGAGGCATTGATTTTGAGGTAAAGAAGCAATCGTTTTTTGCTTTTTTAGGGCCTAATGGTGCTGGCAAGTCTACAACAATAGATATTTTATGTACTTTACTAGCTGCCGATGAAGGAGAAGTAATCATAGATGGTCATATTTTAGGAAATGCCGACAGAGAAATTAGGGAAACAATAGGCGTTGTTTTCCAGCATTCGGTGTTAGATGTAAAGTTGACAGTAAAAGAAAATCTTCAATGCAGAGGTTCAATGTATGGTCTTAAAAAGGCAGAATTAGACAAAAAGATAGGAGAGATTACCGATTTATTGAGACTGCACGACATTATTAAGAGACCATATGGTAAACTTTCCGGCGGGCAAAAAAGACGTTGTGATATTGCAAGGGCTTTATTATCAACACCTAAAATACTGTTTTTGGATGAGCCTACGACTGGATTGGATCCGCAATCAAGGAAAAGTATAGAGAATATAATACAAGTTTTAAAGGAAGAGCATGGGGTAACTATTTTCTTAACCACCCATTATATGGAAGAAGCAGCGGAAGCAGATAAAATATGCATTATTGATGATGGGAAAATAGTCGCACAAGGGTCTCCTGCTGAATTAAAAGGGAAATACTCATCAGATAAATTGATACTGTATTCCGATAATTTAGAAAAATTAGCATCTACTTTAACTAATTTATCACTTGAGTATAAAGAGTCTGCTGGTACTGGTAGGTTAATTATTGAACTGGAGGAGACTTTTGATGCCATAGGACTAGTTGAAAAAGTAAAGGATGATATCATTAGTTTTGAGGTGAAACAAGGGTCGCTAGACGATGTATTCATAAATATTACGGGCAAACAATTGAGGGATGATTTTGCAGTTGCGTCGGAAAATTTGGCGAAAGAGAAAAAACGGCTTGGTAATAAAAAGAAATAGTATTAACGTTTATGTAATAATTTCTTTAGGTACCAGATAAGCAAAAATATAGTTATAAACTAGAGGGAACATTTTAATGACAGGGTTAATTAATAGAAATTTAAAAATATATTTCAAAGATCCAGTTGTAGTGTCAACATCGCTTTTTGGCGCACTTATTGTTCTTGTGTTATATGTATTATTTTTAGCAGATGTTATGACGATAGGTATATCCGAATTCATGGGAGATGAAGCAAAGCCATTTGTTTTTACTTGGGTTTTTTCTGGAATGATTTCTATTGTGTCATTTACCTCGACATTTGGGGCATTCATTTCTATTGTTTCTGATAAAGTTCTCAAAATTGAAAAGGATATATTATCCTCTCCTCTTCCAAGATGGAAGATTAGTGGTGCATACTTGATAGCTGCGGTGGTAATAGGGATAATAATGAGTATCGCTGTGTATGCTTTTGCGTTAGGTTACTTGGCAATAATTGGGGCGCCCGCAACAGCTTTTTCGTTTTCAATAATAATTAAAACTATTGGGCTTATTGTACTTTCAACGCTCTCAAATACAGCAATATTACTATGTCTAGCATTAGCAATAAAGACCACAAATGCATTTGCTGGACTTACTGCAATTTTTTCAGCGTCGCTTGGTTTTTTTACTGGCACATATGTGCAGATAGGTATAATGCCCAAAGTTGCTCAAGGTATGATAAAGCTTTTCCCTTTGTCACATTCTGCACTACTTCTTCGAAAAGTAATGTTACAACCATATTTTGATGGACCTGCCTTTGCTGGGGCTCCTGTAGAAGTTATAAACGAAGTTAAAGCGAATATGGGGTTTAATTTCATCGTAGGAGGCGAAATACTTCCCACATGGGTTAGTATTGTTGTAACGGTAGGTGTTTTTGCAATATTTTCAATTTTAGCAGTTGTAATTACCCTCAAGAAAAAGAAATGATTTTAAGATGAATATATGGCCTAAATGGCTATTATCAAGTCATTAATTAATTAGTTTGTGATGATGCAATACTCATTACTGAATCCTTGCTATTTAAACGTTTTTAAAGTATATTTGTTTACAATGACACATATAAATTAACTAAGGAGAAATATGTATAATAAACTATCAAATGCAGAATTAAAAAAAGAATTAGAAATTGTGAGAGCAGAGTATGCTGAGCTAAAAAATAAAAACTTAAAGCTTGATATGTCTAGAGGAAAGCCATCTAGTGAACAATTGGATATATGTTTAGGGCTGTTAGATGAAATTAATTCTAAAACAGAGTGGTGCGGTGTAGATTATCGTAACTATGGTATTAACGATGGGATTAAAGAAGTAAAACAACTATTTTGTGAGTTGCTAGAAATAACCCCTGAAGAGCTCATTGTTAGTGGGAACGCAAGTCTAATTTTAATGTACGATACATTACAAAGAGCTATGCAGTTTGGGGTTTTAGGAGAAAAGCCATGGAATAAGGTAGAAAATGTTAAATGGCTATGTCCAGTTCCAGGTTATGATAGGCATTTTGCAATAACTCAATTGTTTGGAATAGAGATGATTAATATTCCTATGGATGAAAATGGTCCAGATATGAATTTGATAGAAAAGCTAGTCAAAGATGAATGTGTCAAAGGTATTTGGTGTGTTCCCAAATATAGTAATCCTGGCGGTATTATTTATAGCGAGGAGGTAGTTAGGAGATTTGCTAGATTAAAGCCCGCAGCAAAGGATTTTAGAGTTTTTTGGGATAACGCATATATGGTTCACGGACTTTACGGGCAAGAAGAGATGCTAGATGTTTTTAATGAAGCTAAAAAATATGGAAATGAAGATTATTTTTACATTTTTGGTTCTACCTCCAAAGTAACATTCGCCGGAGCGGGGATTGCTTTTATGTACGGAAGTGCAAAGAATATGAATGCATTACGGAAATTAATAGGTATTCAGACAATTGGACCAGATAAGATAGCCCAGCTTGCACATGCTAAGTTTTTAAAGACAAAAGAAGGGGTTTTGAATATTATGGAAAAACATGCTGATATTTTACGCCCGAAGTTTGAAAAGGTTTTGGATATTTTAGAAAGTTCTCTTAAGCCTGCTGGTATAGCAACTTGGACAAAACCGACAGGTGGATATTTTATTTCTGTAAACGTTGCAAAAGGAACTGCTAAAGAAACTGTGCGGTTAGCAAAAGAACTAGGCGTTATTTTTACTGGCGCAGGCGCTACGTTCCCATACGGACTTGATCCTAATGATGAAAATATAAGAATAGCACCATCTCTGCCTCCTTTAAAAGAACTAATGGATGCAACCTCTGTGTTTTGTACTTGCGCAAAACTTGCATACTTAGAAAAGAAAGTAGGGAACTAGATATAGTTGTATATTTAGATGGCTAACATCAATATAACAAAAAAATCGCACTTTTATATGTGCGATTTTTGTTTACTATAAAAATAGGTGCGCAGTACTAATAATTAGTTCCTTTTGCTGAGTAGTTCGGGCTTTCTCTTGTTATTGTAATATCGTGTGGGTGGCTTTCAATGAGAGAGGCGTTTGTTATTTTAATGAATTTAGAAGTGGTTCTTAGTTCCTCAATGGTTTTTTTGCCACAATATCCCATTCCTGATCTAATTCCGCCGACAAGCTGGAATATAACATCTGAAACAGAGCCGCGGAAAGGCACTCTGCCTTCGACTCCTTCAGGGACAAGTTTTTTAGCATCATCTTGGAAATATCTATCCTTACTTCCTGCTTCCATAGCGCTAATTGAACCCATGCCTCTATAAACTTTGAAACTTCTACCTTGATAGATTTCAAGCTCGCCTGGACTTTCTTGCGTGCCGGCAACTAGGCTACCTATCATAATGGCGTTTGCACCCGCTGCAAGACCCTTTACAATGTCTCCGGAGTATTTAACTCCACCGTCACCTATGATGGTCTTACCTAGCTTATCTGCCATTTCAGCACAATTCATAATTGCAGATATTTGGGGAACGCCCATGCCTGCTATAACGCGCGTGGTGCAAATAGATCCAGGTCCCATACCTACTTTGATAACATCAGCACCATTGTCTATTAAAGCTTTTGTTCCTTCAGGTGTTGCTACGTTTCCTGCGATTAATGGGACGTTAGGAAATGCTGCTTTGATTTTTTGAACGTAATCTATTACTCGTTTTGTGTGACCATGAGCTGTGTCTATTGCTATTATGTCCACTTTAGCTTTAACGAGTTCAGCTACTCTTTCCATAGTGTCACCCGCAATTCCAACAGCTGCGCCAGCGAGTAGTCTGCCTTTACTATCTTTGGCAGAGTTAGGGAATTGAATTGCCTTTTCAATATCTTTAATAGTTATGAGCCCTTTGAGATTACCTTCACTATCTACAAGAGGAAGTTTCTCAATGCGGTATTTACCAAGTATTTGCTTGGCTTCATCCAGTGTAGTACCAACAGGAGCGGTTACTAATCTTTCTTTGGTCATAACATTATCAATCGGCTGGTCGAAGTTGGTTTCAAAACGCAAGTCTCGATTTGTTAAAATACCGACTAGTTTTGTGCCTCTTGTTATTGGCACTCCGCTAATTTTATACCTACTCATTAATGCTAAGGCATCCGAAACCTTATGTTCAGGAGACAAAAAGAAAGGGTCAGTGATAACGCCGTGCTCGCTTCTTTTTACCTTGTCTACTTGGCTTGCTTGCTCCTCTATAGATAGGTTCTTATGTAGTATTCCCAGACCACCTTCTCTAGCCATAGCGATGGCCATACGATGTTCTGTTACTGTATCCATCGCTGCGGAAATGAGAGGAATGTTTAATACAACTCCTTCCGTGAGTTTGGTTTTTAGACTCACATCTTTTGGTAGCATATCTGAATACTCAGGTATTAGCAAAACATCATCAAAAGTTAATCCTTCGCTTATAATTTTAGACATAGCTTTCTCCTCAATTTTGTTAAATATTTGTTTTAACTATTATATAGTTAGGTTATTGGTGTGTCAATCAATAAGAACGTAAAGGGCTTTTTTGATGCATTTATTTTTATGATGGTTCAACGTTAAAAATTCACCTTGAAATTGAGGGAAGTTATAACAATTGTATGTTTGCGTTTACAGTGCCCGTGCATTATAATAGTAATGTATTTTTTACAATCAGTAGGAGAGGTTCAATATGAGCTTAGTGGGAACAATTAGTAGAGGAATTAAGGCTCCGATTTTTAGAAAAGGTGATGATTTGATAAAAATGGTGCCGGACTGCGTTATAAATGCCGCAAATAAATCTAATTTTGAAATTAGAAACAACGATGTCATTGGAATAACTGAAGCTATAGTAGCAAGAGCTCAAGGTAATTACGCTACAGTCGAGCAGATTTCAAAGGATGTTAATAATAAGTTTGGGGATAAAGAAGTTGGTCTTATTTTTCCGATACTTTCCCGTAATAGATTTGCGTTACTGTTAAAAGGAATTGCAATGGGGGTAAAAAAACTATACATAGTTCTTACTTATCCTCAAGATGAAGTAGGTAATCCTCTTATTTCTCCTAATTTAATCGATGAAAAGGGTGTAAATCCTTTTTCTGATACTTTTACAGAACTTGCTTTTAGAGCCAAGTTTGGGAAGATTGAACATCCTTTTACTGGTATCGATTACATTAAGTTATATAAAGAAATCGCTGGCGAAAATTGTGAAATAATTCTTTCAAATAGGATAGAAACAATTTTAGATTATACCCCTTACGTAATAAACGCTGATATTCATACTAGAAAAAGAACCAAGAGAATTTTGTTAGAAAAAGGTGCAAAAATCGTAATAGGGCTTGAAGATATTTTAAATGAGAGTGTAGACGGTAGCGGGTATAATGAAAAATATGGATTGCTCGGCAGCAATTTAGCAACCGAAAATAGTGTAAAACTATTTCCTAGAGGTGGAGATGAGATCGTAAACGGCATAAAAGAACAAATGTTGATAAGAACAGGTAAAAAGGTGGAAGTTCTTATTTACGGAGATGGTGCTTTTAAAGATCCCGTAGGAGGTATTTGGGAATTAGCAGATCCAGTGGTAGCACCAAGCTATACGTCTGGACTAGAAGGGCGACCGAGTGAAGTGAAGCTTAAGTACATAGCTGATAATATGTTGACAAAAGATTGTGCTGAAGATGAATTAAAGAAAATAATCAAAGAAAACAAAGCCCATCATGATGACAATCTGGCACTTGGAACGACTCCAAGGCGGCTTACGGATTTACTGGGTTCGCTTTGTGACCTAACTAGTGGTAGTGGGGATAAAGGGACTCCAATAGTATTAGTGCAAGGGTATTTTGACGATTATTCTACGGAATAGCCTAGTATTACAGTATTGAATTTACAAAGCATTATTGTTTGAAAATGAAAAAATTTTGAGTTATACCGTACGGTATTGTAAAAAAAATAAAAGGTATTAGGTGAGAAATGAAAGTTAACTATAAGGAAATTGTAAAGAAGCTAACATTAGAGGAAAAAGCTGCTCTTTGTTCAGGAGTGACTAATTGGAAGACGACTCCAATAGACAGGTTGGGAATCCCTAGTGTATATATGTCAGACGGCCCTCATGGTGTGAGGCGTGAAATTGTTCAAGCTCAAATAAATAATATTCATACCGCGTCAATACCTTCAACATGTTTTCCTACGGCAGTTACGCTTGCTTCAAGTTGGGATCGGGAATTAATGTATGAAATTGGAGAGGCTTTAGCAGAGGAAGCTAAGGAATTAGAGGTCAGTACACTACTAGGTCCAGGCATAAACATTAAGCGGAATCCACTTTGTGGTAGAAATTTTGAATATTTTTCTGAAGATCCTTACCTAACGGGTGAATTATCTGTGGCATATACAAAAGGCATACAAGATAATAATGTGGGCGTGTCAGTCAAACATTATGCAGCCAATTCTCAAGAATATATGAGACTTAGTTCCTCTAGCGAAGTAGATGAAAGGGCTCTAAGAGAAATTTATTTATATCCATTTGAAAAAACAGTCAAAGAAGCTGACCCTTATACGATAATGTGTTCATACAACAGAGTAAACGGAGAGTATGCATCGCAACATAAAGAGTTGTTGCATAGCATATTAAAAGAGGAATGGGGGTTTAAAGGTATAGTTATATCTGATTGGGGCGCAGTTGATGATAGAGTTAAGGGGGTTGATGCGGGACTGCATTTAGAGATGCCCTCTTCAAACGGTATTAGAGATCAATGGATTGTAGATGCAGTCAGAGAAGGTAAGTTAGACGAGGCTAGATTAGATGAAATTATTCTTGAATTGTTGGAATACATTTACAAATGTGACAGCAATATGAGGAAAGTTAAAGGGACAAAAGCAGATTATGAAAAGAATCATCTTCTTGCCAAGAGGGCTTCCGAAGAAGGTAGCGTTTTGTTGAAAAATGAAGATGGTATATTGCCTCTTAAGAATATGTCATCAATCGCAGTTGTTGGTGAACTTGCTGATAAAATTCGCATTCAAGGTACGGGAAGTAGTAAATTACAACCCAAAAATGAAGTTAGTTTTTTAGAAGCACTCGATAATGCTGGTGTTGATTATAAGTATGCAAGAGGATATAACGCAAAAACTTTTACGGATAAAGCGAGTAAAAAGATGATTAAAGAAGCAGTCAAAGTAGCTGCTGAAAGTGATAATGTTATATTATTTATTGGGCTTACCGAACCGTTCGAATCGGAAGGTTTTGATAGAGAAAAGTTAGACATGCCTAAAGCTCATTACGACTTAATTGATGAGATTTACAAGGTTAATAAAAACATTATCGCAGTATTAGTTGGTGGCTCACCAGTTGTGATACACAATCTCGATAAGCTGAAGGCGCTCTTAAACATATATTTGACGGGCGAAGCTGGTGGAGAGGCTACTTTAGATATTATATCTGGCAAGGTAAATCCGTCAGGCAAACTGGCAGAAACATTTCCAATATCATTAGACAGCATATTATCAACTAAATATTTTGCAAAAGACATTGCAGAATATAGGGAAAGTATATTTGTTGGATATCGCTATTTTGATTCTGCCAAAAAGAAAGTTGCCTTTCCATTTGGCTACGGTCTATCATACACGAATTTTGAGTATTCAAACCTACGCATATCAGCTGATAAAATTAACGAAAATGATGTCTTAACAGTTAGTTATGATGTTAAAAATATAGGCAAAGTAAAAGGGAAAGAGGTTTGCCAACTTTATATTAAAGATAAAGAAAGTACAATATATGTAGCCGACAAAGAATTAAAAGGTTTTGAAAAAATTGAACTAAAACCAGGTGAAACTAAAACTATAGAACATACTTTAACCAAACGTTCTTTTGCTTTTTATAACGTAAACAATAAAGATTTTGAAGTGGAAAGCGGCGAGTTTGATATTTTAATAGGTAGTTCATCTAGAGATATAAAACTGCAAAAAACAATCTTTGTAGAAGGTACAGCCACCAATATTTCAGATTATAGAAAAGATGCTCCATCTTACTATAACATGGTAGACAGGGTTGAAGTGCCCCAATGTGAATTTGAGGCTGTACTAGGAAGAAAGGTTCCAGTACATATAAAACCTAAAAAAGGCGAGTTTACTTTCAATACATGTGTCGGCGACTTCGGTGCAACTTGGTTTTCACGTCTCATGAAGCGTATAGCGGGCCGGGCTCATTTATTTATGCTGCCCAAAGATAGCGGGGATAGCGAAAGACAAATGGTAAAAAAAGCTGCGGCAACGATGCCTATTCGTAATTTCTTCGCTATGGCAAATGGTGTCATTAGTTATGAAACGACGGAAGGTTTTATAGAAATGTTAAACGGGAAGTTTTTTAAAGGGCTGAAAAAAGCACTTAAGGGATTTAGGACTAATGACCCGATGCGAAAGATAAAGCAATATCCAATAGATAAAAACTAATAAACGAAAAGCTTGCTCCGGCAGGCTTTTTTAGAAATGTACAACGGATATAAAATCCTAATAAGAAATACTAAATCATACAGTTTTTTACTACTTTTTAGTATGGTATAATGATAAGAAGAAAACACATTTCTGTAATTATTCTTTATAGAGATAAGTGTAGAATGTGTTAGTGTTTTAGTGAGTAAACAGAAATGGCGGAAATAATTGAGTTAGTGGTTGCATCAAACAATAAAAACAAATTAAGAGAATTTAAGGAAGTTCTGGGCAATAAGTTTAAACTCACTTCATTAGATGAGAATAATATTCATATTGAGATAGAAGAAAGCGGCAATACTTTTTATGAGAATGCTTTGATTAAAGCTAAAACAGTAGCAGAGTTATGTAATAAACCAGCGATAGCAGATGATAGCGGGCTGGTAGTAGATTCGCTTAATGGACTTCCTGGCATCAATTCAGCAAGATATGCGGGAGAAAATGCAAGTGACGAAATGAATAGGCGATACTTACTTAAAAACATGCATGGTATAAAAGATAGAAGTGCTCATTTTTTGGCGTGTATCGTGGTATACTATCCCAGTGGTGATATTATTACTTCTGAAGGAAAGGTTATGGGTGAAATTCTTTGCGAGGAAAGAGGTAGCAATGGCTTTGGCTACGATTCGATATTTTATAGTTACGAGCTAGGAAAGGCTTTTGCAGAAGCTGAAAGTGCAGAAAAAAACAAAGTAAGCCATAGGGGCAGGGCTCTACAGTCGCTGATAGAGCAATTAAAAGTCTGATTAGTCAGGAGAATTGTAATAAATGATACCAAAACTTGCGAGCAGAAATAAAAACGTAGCCATAGCAACAAAACTATTTGTTTTCTTAGTCTTGTTTATTTTTTCGCTTATTTGTTCTACTGCCTTTTTAATCATAGTCCCGTCGTCCTACGGAGGGCGATATGGGAAAGCCACAGCATCCAACCCTCCAATACCAGCTTTAGAAAAATATTATGTTAGGTATAACCCGACTGAATATGGCTTATCGTTAGATGGCGATAACCTTTCCGCTGTTTTTTATCCCACTCTAGATGCGTTATTTGATGATTTACTAAGCCAGCACCAGGATAATGTAGTAGTTGAGTTTGTTGGTGACGTTGTTCTTACAAGAGAAGTCAGGATAAGTAATCTAAATAACAGACTTTCAGATAACGCAATTAACTTAACTATTGTTGGAAAGGTACAGAGCACAGTTGAGGGTTCAACATTTTATGCCGATGGGCGTGAAGATACTTACGCACTACATATAACAAATATTGATAAAGTCACTCTTTCTAACTTTACGCTTGAAACTAATACGATGGCTATAAACGTTTCAGGTAATTCACATTTGATAATTGACTCAAGTACAATCACAACGCAGTATAATTTTCTAAACAAACGCTCTACTGGAACAATCTTTAATGGTTATTTGAGCAAGGTTGACATCAAAGGCTCTGCAATTCGCGGGATAAATGACTCTACATACGAGTTTTATGCAGTATATAATTATGGAGATATATCAATTGATAAAGATGTGAGCAGTGGACCATTTAGCATCATAGAATGTTTTGGAGGCATATCGATGGAATCTGGAACTTTGGCAATTCATGGCGGTGAGATTAGAAAAACTGTAAAAAACCCTAGTTTCTATGCACTTAAAATAGTTAATTCGGCTGTAATTGTAGCGGGGGGATATATTTCAGATACATCAGAACTAAGTGTAAGTTCAATTCTAGTCAAACAGGCAGATTTGCAACTCGAAAATGGAGTAAAAGTTGATAATGGTGTTTTTGTTGGTGCAAATGATGTAAATGAAAGTAGTAGTGTTACAGTGGGTAGTACAAAAATCATGGTTCCCGCAGGTGAGTTTGACATAGTTATGAGTTGCAGAGATACTATTGAGTTTGGAGTTAATGATAATGATGTTTCTTTGACTATAACAAATGTGAACGAAGATAGAGTTGATTCACCAGATTGGGGAGAAAGTAGTGGTAATGTGATTAAGCTTTCAGAGATAGAACAACTCGCATCTGAAGGTGTCGTTCGGCCAAGAGGCACAATCTACCATTACATTGTTTATAAATACCTTGATGCAATGGGCTCTGTCGTAACTGATTCACAACTAAAAATAGAAGAAGGTAAACAGCATGTTATAAAAAAATTTGTTCAATTATATAAACCAAAAATCTTTGTGCAAGAATATTGGGAGGATAATTACGGAGGAAAACATCTGCAAGAAGAATCGATTGTAGTTGAAAAAGACTATGAGTTGATTGCTAAAATGCAGATTAAACAACCCATTGTTGAGCTTGGTTATAGGGTGCTTGAACCGAACCATAATACCATTGAATTAATTGTTTCACTTCCCGAAGAATATAAGAGTGATAACATAAATATCATGTATAAGTGGTATGAAGTTATTAGCGCAGAGGGACTTAAAAATCATATATTAGATACCGAAACGCCATTGATTGCGCATGTGGTTGAGAGGGCAAATAGTAGATATCAAGTTGTCGTAGAAATAAAGGTTTTGGATTTAACCGTGTTTGGCGAAGGTAAATATTATGCCGAATTCCCCGCCTATGTTGATGTAAGTTTGGAAAGCACTAATATAATCCCTGAGGACCCGAATACCAGCATTAAATCAGAGAGCCCAGATGTAGAGGACTCAAAAAACAATTCTAGGCTAGCTTTGATATTAGGCACAACAATTCCTAGCGTTATTATTGTTGTATTTGGTTCGGTTTTAATTATCCTTCATAGAAAAGGAGTTTTAGCAAAAATATTAGCTAAAAAAGCTAGCAAAAAAGGCAAAGGGAGACCTGAAAAAAAAGCCCGAAAAGAATAATGTTTTCGTAAATTTTACTTTTTATTTATCCCTAAGTTCAGTTCTAATTCACAAATCTTTCATTGACTTAAGCACTTACGCGTGTATAATAATAATATAATATAATAAGTACTTAGTGAGACAAACTTGTATACAGGTAAACGCGAAGAATTTAATACTTTTAGGAAAATTACCATAGCCATTATTTTGTTGGCTATGTTTCTTTTAATATTTTCCGCTTCCGCAAAGATTAATGATACTGACATGTATGGTAAAAACGTACCAGTGGTAGCCGAAGCTGCTGCTCAGCCTGGCTCGGGTTACGGAATCATTACGGCTGCGAACATCGGTAGTAATATTACTATCTTGCCGCAGAATGGAGTTGTTGCAAATGATCGCTATAGGATGGGGCTTCAGACAACATGGCAAGATGGTTTAAGCGGTATTGACTTTAGCAGGATTCCCGACGGAAATAATTTGTTTAGGCTGGATTGGAGTGATCATGCCGACAAACAGATGTACCATTATGCTAGGTTCCAGTTAGATGATGATGTCGTTAATTTACGCAGGTCTGGCAGTTTGAGGATGTCAGTAACTATAAGAATGCATAGTACTGCTAACTCTGATTTGGGCGGTATAGGTATCGGTAAGAAAGGTTTAAAAGATGATAATATCACGAAAGACTCTACTATGGAGGATATACTTCAAACTGTCCCAACTCTTCAGAGTCCAGGTGGATGGGCGGCATTCTGGGGAAGCTCAGTTTGGACTATTAATGAAGATTTAGCTTATACAGATACCGACGAAGATAGATATGTGTATGCAATTTTCATTGCTCAAGCATCAGGTGGGGCTTCTTATGCGTTTGATAATTTTTACATAAATTTGTCGTATAAAGAAGGCTCTGTTGTTAGAGGAAATAAAACCTTTAGCAAAGTGGACGGACTAAATCCCTCGGTCATTGGTACGGAATCTGAGGCTGCTGTAGAGTATGTCAAAGATAGTGCAACGGGTACATTTTCCACTATCGGAACTACGACATACCTTTCCTTCGATGCAATTGACACATATTATACTTTAAGGGCGAAACAATTTGGAACTGGATACAGGTTTGTAGGTTGGGCGGAAATAAAAGACTACAAAACCATAAACATTGGTAGAAAAACTCCAACTTATTTATCTGGGTACAATGAAAATTCTACATTAGCTGAGGTGCGAACAGCTGTACAGGCTGCCACCACTGGGATAACCCGATGGTTGGATGGAACACCGAGTGGGGATTATAATACTGTTAGAATTGGAAGGATTGAAAAACCTGCGGATTCTCAGTACAGAATACAAGGGGGTAGGTATTTTGCTGCCATCTATGTGCCAGTTTTTTATCAAATTCAATTTGCTAAAACGAGCACCTCGGATGTGCAATACGGACAATGGGTTAATACGAGTATTAAGGCAACATTAATTTCTAACACAATAACCAACGGAGATTCCATATTCTTAGGATGGAAAACAAATCCATCGAATTTAAACTTTGCTAATGAAGCAGAAGTTGTCAATTTAGCACAATGTATTGCTGGAACGATGGATGGTACGAATATATTTAAGTCCAATGTTGCGCTTTATATGATAGCACAATGGGGTGATTATTCTGTTTCAGGGAGTAGCTATTTAAATATAACAAACATCACTGCAAACAATGTAGCTAGGGATATTTATATGGACTATTACTACACGGCTACCATACAGTCGCTAAACCCTCTTGATGTAGATTTAGTTGGTGTTTATGCCACATATTCTTCGGGACCATTAAATGGTCAAACGGTTATGCTTGATAAAGTTGCAGGGCAATCAAATGCATATATCCTTCCTTATGTATCAGGAAAGGCTGAACTTCATGGGGAATTTAAAGCGAAAACATACAAAATTACTTATAGCGTTCCTTCGGGATGGCAATCTAACGCTAATGCAGAACATCAAACGCTTATTGCGGGCGTTGGGAAAAACTTTATGGATTTGCCAGTTGCAACAGGAGGGACGGGCAGCGCCTACGGATGGAAATACAACGGTACATTAATACGAGACAATATATTGAAAAATGTTCGCCAAGATATAACATTAACGCTTGATCACCATAATCCATACAACACATATGTTAATCAGATTACCACTACATCTGACGACACGCAGTCGCCAGGTTGGGCGCATACAGGCTATGCTGCATATACTCTTGGAGATGCAGGAAGTCAGTCTACCACGAGCGGATACCAAAGTTTTGATGGTGAATATTGGATAGGTTTTTATGACAAAAAATTAAAGGGTAATTATGAAAAATATAGACATGCACACATGTATTTCCCACTAGCGGGGAATGCCCTTCGCGCATATATGCTAGGTGCAACAGTTCAAGTACAATTTCAAGCATACGTGATTGTAGCTGCATATAAAGCAACTTTGGGAACTTCTACCTCGTATGCATATGCAAATTTGGGCGCTGAATCTGGTAAAAATTTCGAGTATTACCAAGGGGATTTGCCTCCTAACATTAGTAGCACATTGTCCGTGTCTAAAAGTGGAACTTTTAGCTCTGGCTGGGACAATAACAAAGGGTATTTAACTACAGGGACTGTAACATTGAGTCATCCAGGAGTTACATTCCACTTTACAGCAAGACATAGGGATGATTCCTCAGTTTATAACTATGAAGAACAATCTGGGTTTAAAAACCTAAAGTATTGGGTTACTGTAAACGGTATTCCTGAAAGTGCGGGTGGTTATACTCTACAAGGAGATGGCGGAACATATACTTCGGGTATTGGAACTACATTATCGTCCTACACAGTTCGTGCTGCGAATAAAGCCGGTTATAGGGCAATCATTCCCGCGGGATTATTTACTAGAACTAACTATGTATTGAAAGATGTGGGTTATTCCAGTAGTTCGGGTGGGTCGGTAAGTGCGGTATATGGTGAGCAAGCATACAATACAACCCTTGCTAATAGATACGCTCTGTGGAACGAGCGACAATATACGGTTGCCTCATGGGATGTCTATGTGGGGAATTTAAGCACTATTGATTCAAGTCCACAGGAAGGTGGAGTGGCGTATAAAGTAAGACCGCCTGAAGTGCGACGAGCTGGTACGGATTTTGCGACCAGCAATACTGGTGTTGTGGGATATGGATTTAGTTATACGGGTTTCACACGACACCCGAGTTACTCAAGTAGATACAAAATTAACGATAATGGAATTGTTAATGGTAGCGCTTCATCGTTTTTACCAATTGCTACAAATACACTTATTGCTGGGAGTAATACTAGCACCACGAGTGCTAATGCGTATGCACTTATTTGGAGACTGAATGCCCCCACTTTTGATCGTTCCGATTACGACGTAATGTATGGCACAGAAGTAGTTTTAGATAGTGTTGCAAATGTGGACTTGTCACAGATGCCTCAGGGAACATCATACAAAATTTCAAGTACCAAGGATGGACTAGATGGCTCGGGTTGGAGAAAGGGCACAACCCTCTTAACAAATAACATTGGTTATCTATATGATCATACCGAATCATCGCTTGCAGATAACCTGACGTTTAATTGTACAATTTTCTATTCTGTTGCTATCAATGGTGCCACCATAACGAGTAAAACGGGTGACAATAGTGGTTTTAATACGAGTATCGATATAAACATTCACCCGATTATCCTTGAATTTTCGAAAAAGACTGACCCTGTAGGTGGATACACATATACTGCAATAAACCAAGAAGCACCATATACTTTTTCTGTGGCTTTGTCGCAAATGCCTTCTGTACCTGGCGCCACTTATGCGAAGGCTGTGGACGTTTTTAATACGGAGTTTGATAGTGTATATAGTATATTTGGCACGGAGAACAAAGGGTTAAGGGTAGATGTGCAATATACGAGAGAAAAGGTTATTAATGTAGCAGCGGGGCAACAGTATAATTTCAGAGAAGCAGGAACCTACACTTTATATGCTGCAACATTTGCTTTTGCTGGTGCTGTGCAAGGGGCGAATAATAACAAAAATTATGTCTGGAAGATAAACTCTCCACAAGAAGGGAATGCTGGAGCTGCTTATACATATTCGAGCACTAATTACACAAGAAGCTTAAAAGACTCCATAACAGAAACAGTTATGCAACAAGCAACTTTAGTTGTAGATTTTTATTACACGCAGAAAAACTATAGTGCAAATGAACCACAAAAAAGATTGCTTGATAGTTTAACTGAAAATGAACTTCCAAGCGCTGGAGGGTACAGTGCCTCAGAGGCTTGGTGTATTTATGTAAATGGTCTCCGTATTGAATTACCAGATGTTATGACTACTTATACAGGTTTGATTCTTACGAAATTAAGGAGACAAGGCTTTGATGGCAATACAAAGACTGCTACATGGGATGTAGCGGCAAATAATACAACTGACCCAGTCAAAGATTCCCCAACTGGCAACATCGTAAGGTATGCTGTCGCTTTAGAATTAGATAGGCTACAAGCTGCCTACTTTGTTTGGGATGCGGCAGATCCAAACAATGCTCTTTATGCAGAAATCAGCAATAACTTCAATATAACTAGAAGACAGAAAGAAGACCTAAGCTACAACAGTACATTTGGGACTATAACGAGAGTAAGCGGCAGTGGAACTATTGCTGCCTTGATAGGAACTGTACCAACCAGTCCAACTGATACAACAAAACCTTGGTTCCATATTAGAGAGGTTGAGTTAAATATCGAATGGAATTCGCCTGGCGACATCATTTATGGAGGCAGTTCGCAAGATGTCGTAATGAAACAAGGAAAAGTAGGAACAGTTAGTGGTCTGTTAGATGAAACTAATTCAAATCCAATAATATTCTATTTCTTAGACGCCAATAATGTTGAAAGAAGTCTTGGTTCCGTAAACCCCATAAGTAAGGATTCGAACCAAATCACTGCTCTTCAAGCCATAAATGCTGGAACCTACGAAGTAACGCTATATATCAAACAGACAAACTATAAGTTGGCTAGCGGGGCAAGTGTTACTTGGACAATCAATCGAAGGCTTTTAGAAACAAAGATGACAAGGGGGTATCTCATAGGTTCAACATTTACTCCATATGAATCAACTATGATGTATGGAGACAACAGAAATTATGGATATCGATATCAGTTTTCCAACTTCATAAACTATAGTTCTGACAGTATATATTTCGAAAGGGCTTTGTATTCTACTACCGGATATGCTACCAATAATAATTCATATAATTCAGCAAACGCAAGCCCGAATCTTACATACATGGTAACTAAACTACTGGGAACTAACTTAGATGGAACATTAGCAAATAGTGGCAATATCAGTAGTGCTACGCAATTAAACGCAACCCCCGCTACATTAATTCACGATTTAACTGCGTATAATGTAGGAACGTATTATACACATATTGAAAAGCCAATTTCTAAAAAACACACCGAAGATTTTGATTTTATAAGATCAGATGACACTCCCGCTTGGACTTCTAATTATTATGTGGGAACAGCGGCTAACAATTATGTTCGTTCTACATTTACAATAGCAAAGCGAAGTATAGTTTTGACTTGGACTACTCACACTACACCACCTACATATAATGCGGTATATCAAGATGGTATTGGATTTAGTGTTTCCAATATTCAGTCCTTAGACGAAGTAAAACTTAAGTTTACATTACCTAAGTCTATTCAACTGGGAACAGGTCAGCTAGGGTCAGGAGATACTTTCACATCTGTAATTTCGGATACGCCAGGGGGCACTACGGTATCTTCTAACCCGACATCAGTAGCGGGAGATTACGCTACTATTGCAGGAGTTAGTAACTCTAATTACAGATTTAGGGCGATTGATGCAGGTTCGTACTATATTTCGTTTATAGGTATCATCGGTGCTTCAGTTGCAAACTATGAATTCCAAGTAGAAAGTAAAACTTTTTCGATAAGTCCTAAAACTCTAAGCTTCACCTGGACTAACAATTTTAACAAGGTCGATAAGTATGAGTATAATGGAAATTATATTGGTCAAACACTTTCGATAACCGGTGTTTTATCTCGCGGCGGGACAAGAGATTCCATAACTTTAGGCGTAGCCTTGCCTGCTGGGGTTAAGTTTATAGAGTATAATAAAACCACATATGCTGAGCATGAGTTAACTAGTACCTCTCCTACTGCAACTGCGCAAACATACACTTTAAACAAAAACATCGATAACAGTACTGATGTTGAGTATCATTTCTACGCAAAAAACGCAAATTTGACTGGGCAAAATTACACCGCAACTATTTCAAACATATCTGGTACTCACGCATCAAATTACACACTAACGGGCAGTACGGTGCTTTCAAGCTCTTTTGTTATAGATAGAAAAGAGCTTACCATATCAGTAAATGCACCTCCTGGTGACCTTATATATAACGGACAACTTCAAGGAAGAGGAATTGAACTTTTAGGGCTCGTGGGCTTGGATACGGTTATTTTAACAGTTCCGGCTCAAGGAGTTACTAACCAAACGACATATGACTATGCGGGCAATAGCGTCAATAAACCAGACTATAGTTATTCAGGTAATTCGCATAACTTTTTAGCTAAAAATGCGGGCACCTATAGAATAGTTGTGTACGGTATAGATAATACAAATTATAAACCAGTAACGTCTGCTAAGGTAGAAATTACTCCAACAAACTTCCTTTACGAAGATTTTGGGATTCTACCAAGAACTATTACCTTGAATTGGGGTCAAACAACATTTGAATATAAGAGTGATGATTGGGTGCTTTCATTGCCGAGTATTTCAAACTTGGTTGGTTCAGACAATGTTACATTGTCGTGGAATGATTCATCTCCAACTTATGTACATATAGCAGAAGATGTTGGGTTGTACACTGCTCGTATTGCTAGCACTGTGGGTGGAACTGATGGCGCTAACTACACACTATCTGGGGTAACATTGACTAAACAATGGGAAATCACTCCCAAAGCCATAATTTTTGCATATCAAGCAGTTAATCCTACGTATAACAGTAATTATCAAACAGGTGGTAATTTAACAATCGGTGGTATTTTTGCAGGGGATAACTTAACATTGAGCATAAATCTACCACAAGATGTAATGATGATGATAGGAAGCACATCATACCTAACACCAAGTGTAACTGTTTCTGCGGGGGTAGTCACAACGTCTGCTTTGGTAACTGGAAATACAGGGAACACTTACGCACTGATGAGTAAGCATGCAGGAACATACAACTTTAGTATTGCAACAACTGCTCTCGGTGGAACGGATAAGAACAATTATAAGATCACCGTTGCTGTTAATAATAGCTGGACAATTAATGCAAAACAGATAGATATAACTGGATGGTATGTTGGATCTTTTGTTGTAGGTGGAAGCAATACTTTGTATGTTGCACACACGTCATTTACATACGATAACACAAATAAAACAGTTGTTGCTGGTTTCGCAAGTGGTGCTACATCCACGACTGATGGAAAAGTTTGTACAGCGGACGAGAGCAATATATCACTACTATATACTAGCGGTACTCATATTAATATCCAAAAAAATGCAGGTACGTATAGTACAACAGTGATGCTAGCCTCCACAAAACCAAGTAGTAATTATGTGCTTAATGCGACAAATTTAACATTATCATGGAAAATCAACCAAAAACAATTAACACTTTCGTTTAGTGAATACTATAACACTAGAAATAGTGCATATAATTACACATACGATGGTACGGACCAAGGTGTAAAACTTACTGTATCAGGAATTGCAACTGGTGATAATGTAAAGATCGCAAGAACATTAACTGGGACATTTACTACTGTAGGATTTACTGATTCAACATCTTTAACAAATGGTTCATATACACTTGCCGCAAAAGAAGTACGTTATAGCGGTGGAGTTTTGGCATATCAAGTTTCGCTAACGACATTAACCGACGCAAATGGCAATACGGGTGCAAATTGCAACTATTATGTAAATCCTGCGCTGCCTATGAATCAATCTTTTACAATCGAACAAAAACAGTTAGCGTTACAATGGTATACTCCAGCTGAGTTTGAATATACGGGGCAACTACTCACCTTCCCTCTTCCATCTTCGACAAACCACATTACCGGTGACGTTGTTACATTCTCCTGGAATGATAACCCTCCAATATATGTTCATCAAGCCACTGCAGTTGGTGATTACACAGCAAGGATATCAAGCACACTAGGCGGTGTTTCTGCTCATAACTATACATTGAATGGCGTAACTTTAACTTGTCCGTGGTCGATTATTAAGCGAGTTATTACTTTAGCTGTAAGTTATACTACGCCTGATTTAACCTACAATACAGCATGGCAGACCGGAGCGGAATTAACAGTAACAGGGTTAAGGCAATCATCGGGTGGTGTAGTAGATAATGTTATCCTGAATCTTTATGTAGATGCCAATATGAAGATGTTGGAATTAGATGCTGGAATTACAGGAAATTCTGTTATAGGTAATACAAGTCCAACATATTCCACCCCCTCAAACGGTAATTACCAAATGATTTCTCCTTTGACGGAAGATGCTACAACAACAGGGGATAAGTTTGCAATACAAGCAATATACGGCAGGGCAGGGAAATATAAACTTCAAGTCTCCGCCACACTAAGTGGTACCGCAGCTGCAAACTATGATTGTGATGGATTAATTATTGAATTCCATATAAATAGGAAAGTAATAGATATTGATGATACAAGTGGAGTTGGAGGAAGTTCGGGTTGGTATACAGACTGGAATTCTGTCTCAAATACGGGTACTACTGTGTATAGTGACGGTGTCTTCGTTTATAACGGAAAC
>JAAZLE010000092.1 GCA_012799455.1 Clostridiales bacterium
AGCACAAATAAAGGCCCTATGAGCAACTGACTTTGAGGCTGGGATGTTAATAATGCCGTTAATTTTAGATTCTTTAATTTTTACTTTCATTTCTTACCTTCACATACAAATGCTGTTGTGCATATTCTCCAGTAAAAAATTCTTTAATTATTATTTTCACTTCTTACCTTCACATAACATTGTAAATTGGAGTAATATTACACTCTATTTTTCTTTTACATATGTAAGCAATTCATTTAGCGAGATTTTCCTCACGTTACACTGACCAATTTCTTCAATATCTACTAGATTAATAACTTCATTATTATCCATTTTTTTATCTGCTTTTATAATCTCAATGAGTTCTTCTATACTAAAAGAATTTTCTGTATTAAACCCATGTTTTTGTAAAATCTCTTTTATTTTTTCAAATGATAGATCCGATAGTTTACCAGAATTATTTGATGCTTTTGCTATTATATACATACCCTTAACTACAGCTTCCCCGTGTTTTTCTTCATATCCAGATGCCTTTTCTATAGCGTGTCCGAAAGTATGACCTAAGTTTAAAAGCCTGCGAAGCCCACCTTCTTTTTCATCCTTACTTACTATATCCATCTTGAATTTTATGCATGTTTCAATCAGCTTCTTCGCCTGACCTTTGTTTATTAAATCCATAATATGCCCATCTAGTACTGCATATTTTATAACTTCCCCAAACCCATTTTTGTATTCTTCTTTAGGTAACGTTTTTAACGCATCTAAGTCACATATAACAAGAGATGGTTGATAAAAACATCCAGTTAAGTTTTTACCATACTCTGTATCAATTCCAGTTTTCCCACCAATTGCTGCATCTACCATACCAAGAAGCGATGTTGAGATAGTAATATACTTAATGCCACGCATGTATGTTGCCGCGGCAAAACCAGCTATATCGCTAACCACCCCTCCACCTAAAGCTAGAATGCTATCATTTCTAGTCAGGGCGTTTTCACTAGCTGCAGACAGTATATCTATGTATGTTTTATAGTTTTTGCTTTGTTCACCTGCTGGAAAAACAAAACTGCTTATCTTATACCCCACTCGTTCAAGACTATTTTGAACAGTTTCTAAATATAATTTCGAGACATTTGTGTCGGTAACAATTAAAATGTTTCTACCGGTAGCAATGTTTTTAATTAGCTCACCAGCTTTAGGTATCAGTCCTTTATCAAGCAGGATTTTACTTTGAGTATCATCTTCTTTAGTATCTTTAAGTTTTTTTATACGAGCGTTTAAAACATCTTCCGATTTTTTCTTTTGCTTAACGCCCTCTTGTAAAAGCTTATTTAACTTTTCTTTATCTTGACTATCGATAGCATTTCTGTATTCACTTAAGTGCTTTTGAATTTCATCTATTTGTGTGGTCAGGTTATCTTTATTTTCTAAAAAAAGTTCGGACCACATCTCTGGGTTTAATCTTGCAACCCTAGTTAAATCCTTAAAACTACCTGCAGAAAACCCCGCATGCTCTACGGCTAGAGGGTTTTTAATGTATGCGCTTGAAACAATGTGTGCAAGCTGTGAGGTATAGGCTATCATTTTATCGTGTACATCTTTATTTGCAACCTCAATATCTTCTGCCCCTATTGCAATAAACAACTCTTTTACAGTCATTAGTGCCGGCATCGTGTTCTGAACAGGTGTTATTATTATAAAAGAATTATCAAAAAGCCCTTCTATTGCATAATCTATGCCACTAAACTCTCTTCCTGCCATAGGATGAGTTCCAACAAACTCAATATCAGGATAATCTTTTTTCAACCCTTCCATTGCTGTTATTACCTTGCGTTTTGTTCCTGCGCAATCTATTAAAATAGCTCCTTTTTTTAGATGAGGAACAATTTTTTCCATTTCTTGTATGGTTTTTGCAGGAGGAAGTGCTACTATTACTAAATCTAGTTTTTCTAGCATTTCATCGCTTAACTGTTCCGTTATTGCATTTGTTAGACGTGCTTTTATAACCGCAATAGGGTCAATATCTTTCCCATACACAAGGTGTTTAGTCCTTGCTAAAATTGCCTTTCCTAAACTCCCGCCTATAAGCCCAAGTCCAATAATTCCAATGTTCATTTTTCACCTACTATTTTTTAATTAAGTACTCTATTTCTTTGTTTATCACTTTGTATATTTTTATAGCAAGGCTGCCCGCCCACTTCACTAATCACTCTATATCCTTATATAAACCCGCCTGTTTTTATTTGATATGCTTTATAATTACACTCCGACAACATCCACCCGAGTCACCATAAAGAGTTTTCTAGATTCAATATTTTTTATAATTACACTCCAACAGCACCCACCCGAGTCACCATAAAGAGTTTTCTAGATTCAATATTTTTTATAATTACACTCCAACAGCACCATTCGTTCCATCTTCCGCATAGACAGTTCATTTGATATGCTTTATAATTACACTCCCGTTTTATTCTTTCTATATAATAAATATCAGTCTCTTACTTTACCAACAAGCGGTAACATAACATCGATTGCCCTAACTACTTCACTAAACTGTTCCGGTCTTAAACACTGTGCGCCATCGCAAAGTGCTCTTGGAGGGTCGTTATGTACTTCTATGATAAGGCCATCTGCCCCGGCCCCTACTGAAGCTAGTGACATTGGTCTAACCAGACGAGATAACCCCGATGCATGGCTTGGATCTACTATTACTGGCAAATGCGTCTTTTCCTTAATGAGAGGAATTGCGGATAAATCTAAAGTGTTTCTGGTGTATGGCTCATAAGTTCTGATTCCGCGCTCGCAAAGAATAATCTTATTATTCCCACCTGCCATAATATATTCTGCGCTCATAAGCCATTCTTCGATAGTCGCAGAAAGTCCTCTTTTTAGAAGTATGGGCTTGTCAAGCTTACCTAATTCTTTTAAAAGAGAAAAGTTTTGCATATTTCTTGCGCCTACTTGAATTATATCTATATCCATAAAGGCATCTATATGAAACTCGCTCATTATTTCAGTAACAATTGGCATGCCAGTTTTATCTCTTACATCTCTTAGAATGTCTAAGCCTTCAAACCCTAGCCCCTGAAATGCGTATGGAGATGTTCGGGGCTTAAAAGCTCCGCCACGAAGTGCTGTTGCGCCAGCTGCTTTTACTTCTTTTGCAATTGAAAGCACCTGCTCTTTAGATTCAACAGAACATGGTCCTGCAATTATCTGGAAATTATTTCCACCATATTTATGCCCACCAACATCTATTATTGTGTCTTCGGGATGAAACTTTCTATTTGCATTTTTATACGGCTCCTGAATTCTTGTAACTGATTCAACTATATCAAGAGATTCTAACAGCCCGATATCTACCTTTGTCGTGTCTCCAACCAAGCCCACAATTGTATTATTTTCACCTTTAGATACATGAGTAGATAATCCAATACTTTTTATCCATGTAAGCAGATTATCAACCTGAGCTTGATTTCCATCTTTTTTAATTGTTACTATCATTTTTCTATCCTTCCTCTAACTATTTTTGTCTCTTTTGTTTTTTCTACCACTTATATCTTTCTTTTATCACGTCTCTATATACTAAAAAAACCGCCTCTTGTGCGGTTTGTTTATTAGTATCATTTGATTAATTTCTACAACAGCAAAACTACCGCACTATAAAATGCTTCCCTCAAAAAAGTAGTAATAGTTGTAAATGTTAATCATTAAATTCATTTTTACTCCACGAGTAATTTGTATATGTTTATTAGTTTACTATCTAGTCTTTCCTTTGTCAAGATATAAAATTACGTCATTTTCGGGGAAAATATAAATTTTAACGTCTATTATTCAAATATATACCTATTTTTATACAACCGCATATAACAAAGCATTGTTCGCTAGACATTAAGCGGCCCTTATATGTTAAAATAAAGGTATTAAAATTTAGGGGATATTTGTTGTGAAAACATTTATAAAAATACTAAAGCTTTTAATATCAATTGTTTTAATTTCGGTTTTATCTACGTCTATACTTGCAGTTGTTTCGCTGAATAATGAGCCTTATGAAAAACCTTTAAAAATAGTTTTTTTAGGAGATTCCATATCTGAAGGTATATTAGGACCTACACCGGTTCATGAAAGAGACAGTTATGCTTTTTATGGGGTAATTAGCGAGATTAATAAGTATGATGGACATAATCGTGCCGTATCAGGACATAGAACCTTTCAGTTTGAACAGCTGATTAAAGATGGTGATAAAAACGCGTATCTTACAGGCACTCACTTAAGAGAAGCAGATGTTATCACAATTTCTATGCTTGCTAACGACCTGTTGCAACTTGGTCCTCTGAAACTCATCCTTGATAGAGATGCTGCAAATATAATTGTACAAAAATCCCTAAACCGTGCTAAAGGTCATTTCATTTCAGCTATTGAAGAATTAAAACGCATTAATCCGAATGCATATATAATGATGCTTACACAATATAACCCAGCTATGGAAACCCCCTCTATGTATACCGACGCACAAATTGAAATGATACGGGCAACGGGTATAGAACCATCCGAATATAGAGAATATTTTCAAGTTTATATTGATATGCTAAACAATATAATAACAGGCTATTTAGAAGAACATCCAGGTGCTTATCATATAATCGATGTTGCAAAAGCATTTGATGACATTTATAAAGAAGATCCCGTACGTGCAGGAAACCTACTATTTAAAGATGTGCTTCATCCTTCAAATGAAGGTCATGCAGTTATTGGCGGAGTAATCCAAAAGAAATTAGAGGAGCTTGGTCTTGCTGATAGAGAAAAAGCTTTAATAAACTATAAAGACTTACGAGCTAAGCAGGCAAATAGACTTTTCACCGGGATCATAGATGTTGATTCTTTAGTTAAAAAAATCAATGCTTCCGAAAGTTATGAAGAAGTAACAAAGGTCTTCTTCGCCGCCACAAACAATCATACTATTAACACTAAAGATATGATTGTGGCCGCTACACCCAAACAACCAGCAAAATACGCTACAGAAGAAATCACACTCCCAGTTAAGAGCGTATCAGTCAATTTGATTGACTCTACACTACTTGGAATAGTTTTAGATTTCAATAGCAGTTATGTTAAATTTAACACCGATGGGACAATGGAAATTATACTTTACTTAAATGACGGGGTTGCAAATCTACTAAATAGCTTATTAGGCGGGATGAATTTATCAAATTTAAGGATAATGGGCACGAACATATCAGGCTTTCTTGATGTATACGGGGACATTTTCCTAGGCAGAGACGAAAATAGCACCGCAGATTCTTTTAAAACCATAAAAGAATCATTGGGACTTGAGTTTATAGGTATAGACTTTACAGAACCCCCCTTCAGCGATATAGCAAGAGCTCTCGATGAAACAGGCTCACTTCCACCTTCTTTTTCCCTTCCCACAGATAGAAGTTATGGGCTAAGGATTTCTTCTAGGTATGAAATTTCAAGTGTTAAAGACTTTGAGGGAAATGTACATAATGTCATATACCTTGGAAAAACTGGAAGACGAGTCGAACCATATATCATTATGGGTACAGAACTAGACGTGGATGGAAATCCCGAAAAGATAGATATGCGCATCGAGTTTTTGGATTTTTCATTAAGCGCTAC
>JAAZLE010000009.1 GCA_012799455.1 Clostridiales bacterium
ATGTAGCGTGGTATTATATTACTTGCTACACTGATAACGCCAGCTCCGCCTAAGGTCATTACACTATATGTTAAAGCGTCATCACCACTATATATTTGTATTTTTCCCGAGGCAATACGAGCAAGTTCTAAAATTTGGTTAATATTTCCTGAAGCTTCTTTAATAGCACATATCCCTTTATATCCAGTTAGGCAACTGACAGTTTCAGGGAGCATATTAATCCCTGTTCTGCTAGGGACGTTGTATAAAACAATGGGGAGGGTGGTGTTATCAGCAATAGCTTTAAAATGCCCAACTAAACCTTGCTGTGTCCCTTTATTGTAGTAAGGAGTTACTGCTAATATAGCATCCGCACCAGCTTGTTGGGCTTTGACAGCTAACTCTACCGCATATGAAGTACAGTTACTCCCTGCACCAGCGATAACAGGTACTTTCTTATTAACTATTTCGATAGTTGTTTTCATAAGTTGCAATTTTTCTTCTTCAGTCAAAGTAGAAGGTTCCCCAGTAGTTCCATTAGTTACTAGGGCATCAATGTTATTATCGATTTGCATATTTATGAGTTTTTCCAAAGCATCATAATCTATCCCGTTATGGTTCATAGGGGTAATTAAAGCAGTTGCAACACCTGTAAAAATAGTCATAGTTTTCCTCCAGTTCAGGTCGATAATTTAATTAGTTCATTACCTTAGATTAATTAAATCTTTTATCGTTTGCTATTATATATTCTGCGATTTGAATTGTATTAGTCGCAGCTCCTTTTCTAATATTATCAGCAACTACCCACAAGTTACACCCGCTGTCAAGAGTATTATCTATCCTAATTCTTCCGACAAGCACATCGTCCTTACCTTCTACGTAAATAGGCATTGGATAAATGTTGTTTTCGATGTCATCCATTACAACGACTCCTGGCATATCTTTCAAAGCTTGCTTAATACCTTCAAGGGTGCATGGTTTTTCAAATTCTAAATTAACACTCTCACTATGTCCATGAAAAACTGGAACTCTAACAGTTGTTGCGGTTACTTTTATGTTAAGATCAAGTATCTTTTTTGTTTCATCTATCATCTTTTGTTCTTCTTTTGTATATCCATTGGGTAAAAAAGAATCTATATGTGGAATTAGATTATTCGTGATAGGATGAATGAATTTTTCCATAGTTCCATTTTTTAAATCGTTATAGCCCGCAACGCCAGCTCCCGACACGGCTTGATATGTGCTAAAGACAACTCTTTTAATGGTGTATTTATCATGCAGTGCCTTTAATGGAAGCATCGCTTGAATCGTTGAGCAATTAGGGTTGGATACAATACCCATTTTGCGTGTTAAAGCTGCCGAGCCATTCACTTCTGGGACAACTAATGGTACATCATCATACATTCTCCAAAAACTTGAGTTATCAATTACAATAGTGTTTTGTTCCGCGAAAATAGGGGCATAAGTTTTGCTGACGGTACCGCCTGCAGAAAAAAGAGCAATATCAATGTCCTTATCTTTTATATTTTGCTCATTTAGCTCAATAATTGTATGTTCTTTTCCCATAAACTGAACTTTTGAGCCTGCTGACTTAGCACTGGCATATAAATAATAGTTGTTTACTGGCAGTTGTCTTTCTTCTAAAACTTTGAGGAACATACTTCCTACCATTCCTGTCGCGCCAACTACGGCTAAATTGATCTTTTTCATAAAATGACTCTCCTAAAGTATTTAAATTCATAAAATTACTATGATAATATCAAAATTATTTAAATCGTGTCAATTATATTTCAGGTTATGCGCGCACATGCATAAAATAACACGGAACAAGTGTATAACAAGAGGGATTTTTAGGAATTAAACGATTTAATTAAATTAGTAGGTGATATAATTTGCTAAACATCAGTGATATATAGGGCATGTGGTAGTATTTTGTGATTATTGTATTATGTTTACAAAACTTGTGCGGTAGTTTATAATACGAGGGATACAATTTATGAAAACAAGTAGGGAATTTATGATAAACTCAGCAACAGACAATACGAAAGCAAGAAAGGTAAGCGCATACAAATTGAAGTTAGTTCAAAGCCTTGTTCTTGAAGCGGAGGCACGTACGGAAGAAACAAAAGGAGCATATCCGGGTGGGCGTTTTAAAAGATATTTTGATATCATGCGCACATACTTTCAGCCCTTGATTATAACTAATATGCTCACTCTTTTGTTTTTACTTCCTATAGTAGCGTGGGCTTTTTTCTTTGAAATTTTTGGCTATGAATCTTTTGGGTATTTAATCGCTAACCTTGACCCCAAGACCCCTCCATATCTTATGAATAATATTGGTATAGGTTTGTCTGGCGGGTTGCCTATCATGCAGGCTAAATCTATGCTGTTATCGTCATACAAAGTTATGGCTGCAGGAATTGCTGTATTATCTCCAGTTGCTGGGATTGGAATTGCGGGGAATATTTACGTCTGCACAAAACTTGTTTGGGGTGAGTCATTTATAATGAAAAAGGACAAGTATGGTAACGATGTTCCGAGAATTGTAACAGAATTTTTTAGAGGTGTTAAAGAGTTTTCGGGCAAAATGGTGCTTAACGTAACAATAATTTCTGTTCTAGTAATCGGATCCATTTTGTTGGTGTTAGAATTTGTCGATTCCTTATTGCTAGGCTCCACTCATGCAGGGCATTATATTGGGTTAATACTGGGGATAATAATTGCGCTATTTACGTTAATGGTTTCAGTAATTTATCTTCCTTTTAGCGTGTCGTACTCATCCTCTAATTCTAAAACAAAAATTAAGAATTCTATTTTACTGGCTCTTGCTTTCCCATTAAGTACCTTAATTATTGTAATTTTGGCATTTATCCCGTTTGGGTTGGTTTTTACAGGACCGATGTTAAAGATATTAGTTACAGTATTATTGTTATCTTTTGGGTTCACACATGCTTGCTTAACAATGACAAATTATGCGGATTACAATAGTGAAAATATTATACAGCCACTTTATCAGCAACAGATTAAAACTCAAATTCGTACAGAGAGAAAAAAGGCAAAAGCTGTAGAAAAGCAAAAAAAACAAAATTATAAAAAAATGAAAAAGAAGTAAGAGGGCTAATGGATAGTATAATTCAGGGCATCGTATTTGATGGACAAATAAGAGTTGCGCTAATCGATACTTCAAAAATATTACATGATTTGAGAGAAAGGCAAAAACTATCGCCTCTAGCTACAAACGCTTTGGGGCGTTCTTTATCTATAGGAGCATATGAGTCTACAAACACAAAAAGCCAAGTATCAAAGTTTAATATTATTGTGGAAAGCGATGGGCTAGTTAATAACATATGTGTTTCTGGAAGAAGTGGTGGACTGATAAAAGGCTTTGCTTCTACTCAAGATGCTCAATTAAATCAGTTTAACAGCACTGATCTTACTGTGGGTATTGGTCGTATTGGATATTTTACTGTAATTAGGGATTTAGGATTGAAAGAGCCGTATATAGGGCGAACCCCTCTAATTAATGGCAACATAGCTGATGATTATGCGTATCATCTTTACCAAAGTGAAGGTGTTAAGAATGCAGTAGGGTTGGATGTTGTGCAAGATGGGAGTAAGCCGTTTTCATTTGGACTAATATTCGAAGCACTGCCCAACGCATCTGAGGAAGCTATATTTATTGTTGAAGATATAATGCTACAGTTTAATGACATTTTTACTTATGCACGTACAAATGGGTTAGAAAAAACTTTCGATTTTTATTTAGGGCATTTGAAATCACAAATACTAGCAGTTAATGAGATTAAGTATTATTGTGATTGTAAAATACGTGCAAAAGATATTGTTAAAAGCATAGGTGTTGAAGAGGCGAAAAGTATTATAAGAGAACATGGTAAATTAGAACTATTGTGCGAGTATTGTAATGAATACATTATATTTGATGAGAAGGAATTAAGAGAGGTTTTTGATCTTTAAATGACGGTTTTTACAATGTATCAAAATGCCGAGTTTTATGCAACAGGTGCTGAAAGGTTTTTGTCAGAGACCAATTTTACTGATGCAATTTTATATTATAGAAAAGCTATTGAACTAGACTCAACTAATGAAAAATATTATGTCAGACTTTCGAACATATACAGTGCCCTTGGTGAGTTTGGAGAGAGTATTTCTTTGCTAGCCACCGTAAAGGATAGTATGGAAATACAAAGTAAATCAGGGCACTCATCCGGGAAGTTTAATAGAGAACTACATTCTCTAAGCCTAAGTTTAACTGATAGTTTAACTAAAAGATTAGGGGATTATTTACCTGCGAG
>JAAZLE010000010.1 GCA_012799455.1 Clostridiales bacterium
GATGATTGCGTTTTTACGGGATTTCCCACGTTTCAATGATTGCGTTTTTATGAGATTTTGCACATTTTGATGATTGCGTTTTTTATTCTAACACGGCTCTAATTCTACGAACACCTGCTGAGGAAGACTGTTCTTTTGTTATCTTAAATGTTCCAAGATCTTTGGTGTTTGTGGCATGTGGGCCACCACAAATTTCTTTACTGAAATTACCAATTGAATATACTTTTACAACTTCTCCATATCTATCGCCAAAGGCTCCTTCTGCCCCTTCTTCCCTTGCTTTTTCTACACTCATTTCGGAACAGGTCACTTTGAGATTTTGCTTTATTACACTATTTACTTGCTCTTCAACCTCTTTAATTTCTTCTTCTGTTAAAGGTCTTCCGAAATTAAAGTCAAACCTTAATCTTTCTGCAGTTATATTAGACCCTCTTTGATAAATGGAGTTATCATTTAATACTTTTTTAAGTGCAGCAAGAAGAAGGTGTGTTGCGGTGTGTAACTTTGCAGTTTGCTCTCCCGCATCAGCAAGTCCACCTTTGAATCTTTGCTCTGATCCTGCTTGAGATTTTTGCTGATGCTCTTTAAAGCATGCATCAAACCCTTCTTTGTCTACGGTTATTCCACTTTCAGCGGCGAGTTCTATTGTAATTTCTATTGGGAATCCAAAAGTATCATAAAGTCTAAATGCTGCTTTCCCACTGATTCTATTATTTTGAATGTATTGCTTTAGTTTTTCAAACTCAGCAAGACCCCTATTTAGCGTCTTATCAAAGCGATCAATTTCTTTTTTTAGTTCATCTATAATTTTTTCTTTATTTTCCCCTATTTCTGGATATGCGTCTTTATATATCTCGATGTATAACGCTGATATTTCGGGGAGTGTATCTGGGGATATTTCTATTTGTCTTGCAAACCTTAACGCTCTTCTTATTAGCCTTCTTAAGATGTAACCTTGATCTACATTTGATGGCGTTATTCCCTTTTCATCACCTAGCATAAACGTGGCGGTTCTAATATGATCGGCAATGATTCTTTTTTCTTTTGTTGTATCTTTGTCTATATTCACAACTTTATCTAAAAGCTTCATCACTGGCGTAAATACGTCTACTTCATACACTGACTTATATCCACCGAGTGTAAAAAGCATTCTTTCTAGTCCCATGCCTGTATCTACGTTTTTTTGTTTGAGGGGCTCGTATTTACCATCTGCAGTTTTATTGTATTCCATAAATACATTATTCCAGATTTCTACATACTTTCCACAATTGCATGCAGGCGAACATCCATCACAACAATCTTCTTCTCTAGTGATTATAAATATCTCGGTATCTGGGCCACAAGGTCCGGTTAGTCCAGCGGGTCCCCACCAGTTGTGTTTTTTTGGTAGATAAAAAATCTTATCAGCAGCTATCCCTAAATCTTTCCAGCACTTAGCTGAGACTTCATCTCTTGGAGCATCTTCATCTCCTTCAAACACGCTAATTGCTATTTTTTCTTTATCGATTTTTAACTCATCTACTAAAAATTCATAGCTCATCTTAATGCTTTCTTCTTTGAAGTAATCACCTAATGACCAATTGCCGAGCATCTCAAAAAAAGTACAATGTGTATTATCACCAACCTCATCTATGTCGCCAGTTCTGATACATTTTTGCACATTAGTTAACCGTTTCCCTAGCGGATGCTTTTCACCCATAAGATATGGAACTAGCGGGTGCATTCCCGCTGTTGTAAATAAAACTGTAGGGTCATTATCAGGTATTAAAGATGCACTTTTAATCCTTGCATGACCATGATTCACAAAGTATTGTATGTACTTTTCTCTTAATTCGGAAGCTTTCATTTTATCCTCTTTTTGTCACATAAGTGTAACTGCTTTTTGATAACTATAGTGTTAATCCAACTAACTAAGATTTAATTTCTGATTACGTCCTAGTTTTTACGCAAAAATCTTTCCATGAACCTTTCGCCACTTGCAAGCATTCTACCATTTAGGGCTTCTCTTTCAGTGTATTTAGATACCTTTTTAAACTCTTTCTCGCTATTATATATTATATACGGAATTGCTTCAGATGAGTGTGTTTTTAGTATTAGTGGCGTTGCATGGTCGGGTAAAACTGCCATCTTGAAAGGCTCTTCGCGCTCTTGTAAGTACTCATACATTTCACCTACCACATAGTCCACTCTTTCTATCGCCTGTATCTTTAACGAGGCATTTCCTTGGTGTCCTGCTTCGTCCGGAGCTTCTAGGTGTATAAAGACAAAATCAACCCCGTTTTCAAATAAGCTTTTTGCCATATTTATCTTTCCGTCCCAGTTAGTATATATAGTTCCAGTTGCACCTAGTACATTTGGAGTTATCATACCTGTTCCAATCCCTATTCCTTTTAACAAATCAACTGCAGATACTACCCCACCATTTAGTCCGTATTTATCATAAAATGAAGGGAGACTTGGTTTTGTCCCTGCTCCCCAGAACCATAGATGAGTTGCTTTATTTTCACCTGCTCTTTCTCTTCTTTTATTCACAGGATGATTTTTAAGTATTTCGCCTGATTTTTTTATGAGAGTAATAAAATCATTACAACCCACACCTGTAGGCAATTTCTTTTCTACTAATTCTCCCGCTATATCATGCGGGGGAGTAAATACTGTTTTAAGCCCGTTTCTAGCCGACACTAAGCAATGTCTGTAACTAACCCCAGAGTAAAATGTGTATTCATCATTTCCAAGCTCTTTTTGGATGGTTTCCATAATGTCATGGGCTTCTTTTGTGGTAATTTCACCTGCGCTATAATCTACCATGACCTTTTTTTCAAAAGGTTCGTCGTCTGATAATGTTACTAAGTTAGTCCTTATAGCGACATCTGTGTCTCTTAAATTAACACCTATAGCCAAAGCTTCAAGAGGAGATCTTCCAGTGTAATATTTAACTGGGTCAAAACCTAAAACAGATAAATTTGCAATATCGCTTCCTGGCTTCATTCCATGAGGAATTGTCTTGACTCTACCTAGCTCGCCTTTACTTGCCAGCATATCCATGTTAGGAATACTCGCTACTTCAAGAGGAGTTTTGTTGCCAAGCACACTCCCTGGTCTATCTGCCATTCCATCGCCTAATACTATTAAATATTTCATATACATTTCTCCGCTTAAGGTATTATATACTAATACCTGTTTTTTAGTCAAAGAACTAAATAATTGTATATTTGATTAGACTGTACTTTTACCTTCTTCCGGACAAACACAATGCTGCCCTCTTCTCTTATGCACATCTTTACAACCTATCGTTTTTCTTTACTAATTAGATGTAACTTGCTAATATTTTTCTTGAGGGAGTTAGAATAAACCTTTTGGCTTATATGATTTAGGCAAGTTTTTGTGGAGATTTTATGAGTGCTTTAGATTATGTATATACAGTCTTTTTGTTTTTAGCTGGCGTAGGAGTTTTTCTATATGGGATGAACTTAATGGGCGATTCATTAGAGTTGCTTGCTGGTAAAAACCTAAAAAAGATGTTTTCTAAAACTGATAATAATATTTTTGCCGGTCTTGGGATAGGCATAGCAACTACTACTGTTATACAAAGCTCATCTGCGGTAACAGTAATGGCAGTTGGTTTTGTTAATGCAGGGTTTATGTCCTTACTTCAAGCGACAGGCATCATCTTCGGTGCAAATATTGGAACAACTGTAACGGCTCAATTAATGGCACTTGGCTTAGGTGGAGTTTCTAGCGTTAATCTTTCCATTGTTTTTGCTTCCCTTGCAGGCATTGGTGCTTTTATGCTTTTTTCTAAAAAAGATATGGTGCAAAAAGTAGGTAAGGTTCTTGTAGGCTTTGGAATCTTGTTTGTTGGACTGATAGTAATGGGCGATAGTACAAAAACTTTTGCAAAAAGCGAAGCCATTATAAAATTTATGGCTATTGTTAAGAACCCAATTCTCTTGCTATTAGTAGGAGTCGGAGTAACTGCAATTATCCAAAGCTCTAGCGCCTTTTCAGGTATTATCCTAGCCATGACTGCTTCTGGCATGATTACATTTGATCAAGGCTTGTATATGATAATAGGCTCTAATATTGGAACCTGCGTAACTGCGCTGATTGCATCTATCGGAACCTGTACAAATGCAAAACGCGTTGCACTGATACATGTTATGTTTAATGTGTTAGGATCTGTCGTTTTTATGTTAACAGACTTATTTGCACATTATGGAGATCTTCTATCCAAGGTTTTCCCCTCTCCTCAAACAAGAATTGCTATGGCACATACATTGTTTAATGTCGGAACAGTGATAATTCTACTTCCTTTTGCAAAACTGCTTGTAAAACTATCTCAAAAGATAATTCGCGATAAAGATGTTGCTTTTGATGATTTCGGAAAGCGTTTTTACTTTCTTGATTACAACTTGTTAAAGACACCTTCTCTTGCAGTTTCACAAGCAAGCCGCGAGGTTTCTCATATGTTACGCCTTTCCATACAAAACTATAGGCTAGCTATGGAAGCTTTAATCTCTGGCGACACTTCGGTAAAAGAAGCATTTTATAGAACAGAGGATATAATTAACTACCTAAACATTGAAATAACAAAGTTTTTATCCAAACTTTCAAGTTTTGAAATTACTGAAAATGACCATACCTTTATATCCGCCTCATACCACATCTTATCCGATATTGAGCGTATTGGAGACCATGCAGTCAACATATTAGAATTTGCACTCGAAGCAGAAAAGGCAGAAATTGCTTTTTCAGACGAAGGCAAAGAAGAAATGGAAGAGATGTTAAAAGAAATAACCATTATGTACGAACTTTGTAGCCAAATATATGATTCTCGTAACTTATCTTCTGCTAATCTCGTTTTTGAGCATGAAGAAATTGTTGATGCTTTAAAAGACACAATGGGCGCAAATCATATAAAGCGTCTGTCCGAAGGCTCCTGCACTCCTGAAGCTGGTGCTATATACCTAAATCTTGCAAGCAATTGTGAACGTGTAGGCGATCATTTAAAAAACATTGTAGTACTCGTTGGTCAATATTCGCTATCCAAGGCAAAGGCTAAAGCATTACGCCAAAAAGCTTCCTAAAAACTAATCTTTATGCACTTAAATAATATCTGTATTTTTACATTAAACAGGTGATACGCATTTAAAACAATGAAAAAACTTACACAAATAACACTTACAAAAGCATTACTAACAATCACAATTATTTGTGTATTACTATTTTTGACAGCATGTAATACGGTAGAACCATCATATACCGAAACGGTTAAAATTGAAAAAGGAAACACACTATTAATCGCTCATAGAGGACTTTCTAAACTAGAGGTAGAAAACACTATACCTGCCTTTTCCTTAGCAGCAGAGCACTCTTATTACGGAATCGAAACCGACATTAGAAAATCAAAAGATGGAACTTTTTTTGCGATACATGACGCTGATACAAGCCGAATTTCAAAAGAAAACATTATAATTAGCGAGAGCACAACCGAACAAATACGACAGGTAGAACTGCTGGACATGTCGGGAAATGTTTCAGCTAACTACAAAATCCCCACCCTAACAGAATTTATACAAATTTGTAAAACAAAAAACAAAATTGCAATTGTGGAATTAAAAGACCTTTTTTCAGCTGGAGATATAATGACTATATGTGACTTAATAAAAGATGAAGAGTATCTTCAAAGCACAATATTTATTTCTTTTCGCTTGGAGAATCTACTTACCTTAAGAGAACAGCACCCAAATCAGCCCGCTCAATATTTAATTTCTTCATACAGTAATGACTTAGTAGAAATCCTTGTCGAAAACAATCTAGATTTAGCTATTCATTATAAGGAAATAACAAAAACTCGAGTAAATAAACTACATGATAAAAGCATAAAAATAAATGTCTGGACGGTAGATAGTCCAAAAGATGCCAAAACGTTTGTAAATTTAGGTGTTGACTATATAACTACCAACATATTAGAATAAATTTTTATCATTCACAATTATGATGGTTTTTATTGTCAGTTTCATAGTAAGCGCAATCGTAGACAGTCCCTAAATCAGCATAGACGCATGTCTCTTTGTATAACCGTTTGTTTCCTTTCCATTATTATGTAAATTATTGACAGTGTTTTTTAAAAATGATAGTATTTATAAACTGTTTACTAACAGCATTTATATCCGACCTGGAGAAGTACCCAAGAGGTCGAAGGGGCTCCCCTGCTAAGGGAGTAGTACTGTAAAAGGTAGCGTGGGTTCAAATCCCACCTTCTCCGCCA
>JAAZLE010000011.1 GCA_012799455.1 Clostridiales bacterium
AAAATATCTCATACCAGATGCAATGCATTGAAGATGTATATGATTTTAATAATATAAGACCTCAAGAACTTAAAAAGAAACAAGAGCTTGCAAAAAAGATGTTTGGTAGGATAGGAAAAGACTCCTTTATAGAAGGACCAATTCATTCTAACTGGGGATGCAGGCATGTTTTTATAGGCGATAATTTCTATGCTAATTTTAACCTAACACTTGTAGATGATGCTCATATTTATATTGGAAACGATGTAATGATAGCTCCTAACGTTACGATTGCAACGGCAGGTCATCCAATTGATCCAGAACTTAGAAAGCAAGGATATCAGTTTGTGGCTGAAGTTCATATTGGAAATAATGTTTGGATTGGTGCAGGTGCTGTTATTATGCCTGGAGTCACCATCGGCGATAACGCGGTCATTGGTGCTGGAAGTGTTGTAACAAAAGACATCCCCGCAAATGTTGTAGCATTTGGCGTGCCATGTAAAGTAATCCGTGAAATTGGCGAGTACGATAAAACATACTATTTCAAAGATAGAAAAATAGACTGGGAAACTTTAACACTAGATTAACTTCATTTGCTATGCGTTATTTAATTAATAACACAAGTGTGTTATACTTTTTTAACGAGTAAGTTATATTTGAGAGGATATTAATTATGTTAGATGATTTTAAAATCGGGCATTATACTGATGAGGCAAGAGGCACAGGCCTTACTGCTATTATTTGTGAACAAGGCGCTGTTGGAGGAGTGTCTGTTAGAGGCGCTGCCCCAGCTACAAGAGAAACTGAACTTCTTAAAACAGAAAAAACAGTATCTGTTGTTCATGCAATCGTCTTATCTGGAGGATCTGCATACGGATTAGAAGGCTGCTCGGGTGTTATGGCCTTCTTACGCTCAGTTAATGCAGGAGTTAATGCCGGGAAATATAAAGTGCCTATTGTCTGCGGTGCTTCTCTTTATGATTTAGAGTATAAAGAATTTGCATTCCCTGATAAAAATGCTGGTGTTATGGCAGGTAAGGAAGCGAAGACTAACAACTTTACAAGGGGCATCAAAGGTGTCGCAACTGGCGCTACAGCAAGTAAGGTTTTAGGTATGGATTATGCCGTTAAAACTGGACTGGGCATACAAACATATTCATCGGGAGATTTAGAAATTGCCGTTATATGCGGAGTAAATCCGCTGGGAGACATTATGGAAAACGGTAAAATTATTGCAGGTGCAAAAGATGGAAATGGTGAGTTTATAGGTGCTCAGCAAGTATTATCTTCTTGTTGTTTTAATGCCTTTTCTATTTCAAATACAACGATTGGCTGTATTATTACAAACGCAAAACTTACAAAAGCTCAAGCAAATATATTAAGTGACTTAGCTCATGATGGCCTAGCCCAATCTATATCCCCTTCCCACACAATGTTTGATGGCGATGCATTCTTTACTCTCGCATCCCAAAAAGTGGAAGTAGACTTTAATATGCTAACTGCCCTAATCCCATCACTTGTTGCAAGAGCTATAAGATCTTCTGTAACTAGTATTGCATAATAGACAAGAACTTATATTTCGTAACAAAAAGACTGTTAAAGTATTAGTTTTTTAACAGTCTCATTTTTTTAGTGTGTATACAACCAACACTTTCGTGCTAATATCACATTCCAAATTAGCACAAAAGTAAATCATTCAAACACTTCATATAAAACCTACAACTTTTTTTGTAAATAAATTAATAAAACTGCTTCAACTCTCACCATTGATTGATTAACTCTTTACCTTTAGCTTGCGTTTCCTTCTTCTGCTTCAACCGGTTTTTGCTGCATTTCAGCAATGGTCTTTTTCTTTAAGATAAAACTAATGATGTTTGGTATACTTGGTTCTACATCTTTTAAAATTAAATAGCAGGCAATTATTGGCTCGGCTAAGAAAACAATTGATAGTAAAAGTATGAATACATAAAATGCTATTTGTCCACCTAAAGATGGCGAAAGAAGTGCAAAGTCGGCGACAAATGCATCCATTAGTGGCACGCTAGTTCCACCCAATATTACAAAACAAATTATCATGCTTAAAAATAGTGGCACAGTTAAGATTGTAGAGTATATGCAATTAATAAGAGCTAGACTATGCTTAACTTTCCCTTCGAATGTTGTGGCAAATGTACTAAAAGTAATTATTCCAACTGGCATAAATGCAAATACTATAAAATATTGGAAAAGCATATTGTTTATCTTATTAATATATGGCATGCCCATATTAACACCATTTATTTGAAGTAGTGTCATTAGTCCAATAATATTACATATAACTGACACGCATAAAAGTACAATTTGTTTTGCTGAAAACTTTATTTTCATAGGTAGCCCTCCACTACGTTAATGTATTTATTCTACCAAATTAATATACATATAAACAATAGTCATTATCATCCCTAATTTGAGTATACTATTTGCTTTTCCAAACTAAAATCCTATTTCCATCCGTGTAATGAAATGTGACCCCAGCAATATCAATATCACGAATGGCATCATCTGTGTCCGTGTAAGCATCTGTTATCATAACAGCAAATAAACCATCATATTCTCCATAATATCCTGTGACTATCACATCTTTCACTGTTGCAGATGGTTCTTTTATATTTCCGCCAGTTTCTACTCCATAACGCAAATCATATGCTCTTGTTTCTTTTATAGCCCTTTCTGTTTTCTCGCTTAGTTTAGGACCTTGCTCAGGATTAGTATGATGGTTAGCTATTGTCTGTAAATCTTCTTTAGTTAGCCATCCATTATTGTATGCTTCTTGTAGAGAATAAAAATCTCCTCTATCTTGTACACATCCTACTAAAAGCATAGATGCACTAACCACTAGTATCAAAACAACTATTATTTTAATTTTCTTAACCATAATTACCTCTCAATAATATTGTCTTTAGAAAACCAATTATATTTTTCAAATTTTAATCAAACGCTACAAGCTCCGTTCGACCAGGATTTTTGTATTTAGTTTGGTAATAATTGGATAGTTCACTATGCCAGGTTCCATCTGGATTAGAACAAATTAATGTACAGCCTCTTTGAGCTCCTTGTTTATGAATACCTACAAATGCAACATAATCAATACTGTAGCTATATGATAGTCTTACTCCATGATGTTCTATCTGGAAGTTGTTTAAATGATCGTGTCCACAGAATATCCCATCTGTACTACCAAGAGTAACTACCGTATCGAAGACATTGTCTTCACCCGCACCATAATTTACTGGTTTTCTAGGACCGTTTGCTGTCCCATAAATTAACTTTGTGTTTTCAGTATTGCCATTATCTACATAACTAAGCCAAGCATCTTCATATTCTTTTAGTGGGATGTGGAAAAATAAAAGAGAATTGGGCTTTTTATAATCTTCTGATGGTAGTCCTAGGCTTTGATGTTTTGCTAGATTCTCTGAAGAAATTTTATTAATCACGCGGGTATACCAATCGACTTGGTCTGGTTTAATGTTATCGTATCCACCATCTTCTCTATACCCGTGCGAGTCTAGCATTATTAGAGTTTGAGTTATTAGTCCTTGAGTATTTTTAATATTGATATAGTGATTACCTTTCCCAGACAATCCTACTTCGCCTTCTTGGAACAAACAGTACTTATATCCACTACTCATTATACCTTCAACAAGCTCCTCTTTTGTGTAAATACAAGGTTTTGCATCTTCATGATTTCCAAATACAAAAGTCCAATATACTTCTAAACTTTCCATCATTTCGGCAACCATTTTCATTTGGTTCAGGTTATTAAATGAACCAGTTTGGAAACCAAGCGGTTGCGCAAGGTCACCTGTGAAAATAACTAAATCTGGCTTTTCTACACTTATCATTGTAGACATCGCAGATAGTGCCCAACGGTCTTTTTGTACAGTTAAAAACCCACCACCAATATGGATGTCTGTTAACTGCATAATCTTAAATTCTTCATCAGTTATAAAGGTATATATGCCGTCAACTAAAATTGGTTTTAATTGCTTTTCATACTTTACGGGCTCATATGTTTTTGCTATATCAAGATTTAAATAATAACCTATTACAGTCGTACTAACCATAATGCCTAAAAGCAACGCAAAAAATAAAACAGTAATTAAAGTGCCTATTAGAACACGCCTAGTTCTAATAAACTTCCTTCTTCTTACTGTTGCCCTGTTTTTACTAACTGTCATTTCTGCCCTTTATATATCACCGTTAATTATCTGCTTTTTCACTTTCTTCAGCAAAACTTTGTTTCTCTGCTTCCAAGATAGTTTCGGTTACGTTTACTTCTGAATCTGTTTGTGCTTCCTTTACGCTAAAACCGCTTTCAATAACTGGGACTCCTAAAGTCACATCGTCTTTTTTAGTGTAAACCTTTTCTCTAATTGGAATAATTTTTACCTTTATACCCAGCTCATTATATAGTTTATTTTCCAGCTCTACATTTGTATCGTATACATCTCCTGCAAATGCAAAATCATAAATTACTTCAAGAGTTGCTTCTTTTTGTTGGGAACCATAGTCATGGATTACTAACTTCCCTACACCCACGACCCTTTCGTTTTGTTTTACGACATTTGTTATTTGAGTTAGTGTCGAAACTCTTGGATCTCTCCCTACAATAATCTTACCTAGTATGATTGTGTATATTAGTCCTATGAACATAAATATAATCCCTACTATCGTAGTAACTATTGCATCTATACTAAATGGAACAAATGGAGTTATGCCATACGAAAAAGCTACAAAGATTCCCATTACTCCTTCGGTTATTATCATATTCGCTATAAATCTCACAGCTACTGTCCTTAGCGTTTTTACTAGCTTTTTCGTAAATATTCCAAGCACAATCTTAATGGTTGCAACTGCAAGCAAAAGTGCAAGAATTTCCCAATGGAAAATAACTGAAGATGGAAATGGATATCTGGTAACCGATTTTACAAAATAAAACGCACCGTTTGCTGCTACTAGTATGGCCATTAAAAGGGTAGCTACATACTCTATTCTTCCATATCCGTGTGGACTACTTTTTCTTTTTGGGTTATAAATGATGTAATATGAAAAAAGTGCTAAAACACAATAGATTGTACTAATTAATGAATTCGATGCTTCTAACTTTAAAGAATCCAAGTGCGTATATAGCCATAAAAAGTTTTTTGCGATAAGCAACATAAGGTTTAAAAATAGCACGCCCCACAGAACATACTTAATTTTTAACTTCTCGCTCCTTGATCTTAAATCAAACCTTTTAAATATACCCTTCATCTCTTCTTTAAATCGCATTTTTAACATATTACCCCATTATCGTATAACTTATTATACCATATGCGCGCTTCTTACAATATACTCTTATAATACAAATTCTAAGTTTACGGAATTACTGTAATTGCTCTCATTGATTTATCTATTTTACGATGATATAATAAAGTTGCTAAAAAGCAACAGTTGGAGAAATATATGCAAATAGAGTATAAAAAATGACAAAGTGCTAAAAGAATGTACACATCATAAAACAATGGCTAAAATATTTCCACCTGAAATTGTTAAAGCATTGCAAAACCTACTAAGCATTCTTGAAGCAATAGAAAACTTATCTGCATTTGTTACTACTCCTGTACTGCTACCATACGCTTTAGAAAAACTGAAAGGTGATAGACAATACCAAATGTCGTTAAGAGTTAAACCAAACAAGCAATATCGACTTATATTCGAATGCTTAAATACTGACATAAAAGATGACTATAAAAACATGACACACATAATGATAATAGAAGTGTCGAAACATTACAGCAAATAACAAATTATGGAGGACATAAAAATGCTTAAACATGAGCCAAATTACGCCGTACATCCTGGAGTAATACTAAAAGATTTTATGCAGACACTAAATCTCAAGCAAACTGATTTAGCTATATCTGCTGGTATTAACAGATCTATGTTAAATGAAATAATTAATGGCAAACGACCAATAACAGTTTCTACTGCAAGAAGACTTGAAAAAGACTTTGGACTTCCCGCAACATTTTGGCTTAATTTACAAGCAAACTATGATGCACGTATCGAAACTTCAGCGATGAGCAAAACGTATATTAAAGGGATACCAAACGAAAAAGATAGGGATATAAAACAAAACAAAAGTTCAGCCACAAAGCTTCTCATAGCATTCAATAGTCTACCTACTGAACACCAACAAAAAGTCATAAAGTATGCAGAAGATTTGCTCTCTGAATGCTCCTAAAAAGTATAAATTCACTCTCCTATCTACTAACTTAATGTTTTATAAAAAGAAGATTTAACTATATCAATAACATAGTTATAATATGCCCGACCATCCTCTCATCGATACAATCCGTACCCCTCAAAAAAATTCCGTACCCCCCC
>JAAZLE010000093.1 GCA_012799455.1 Clostridiales bacterium
TATTGTTTAAAGTATTTGTTTAAGGAGACGTATTATGGCGGAAGTATTTAATTATGTACCAATACCAACTGTGGTAGAACAAACCGGTCAAGGAGCAAGAGCGTATGATTTATATTCAAGGCTAATGGAGGATAGGATAGTATTTGTTTCTGGTGAAATTGATGGTAATATGGCAAATATTGTAGTAGGACAGTTACTGTTTTTAGAAATGAAAGATCCAACTAAAGATATATCCCTGTATATAAATAGTCCTGGTGGAGAAATTAGTGCGGGATTAGCAATATTAGATACCATGAACTATATTAAGTGTGATGTAAAGACTATTTGTATTGGGATGGCTGCCTCAATGGGAGCGGTGCTCTTGAGTGCGGGCACAAAAGGCAAGCGTTATTCTCTTCCGAATAGTGAAGTAATGATTCATCAACCGTTAGGTGGTGCGTCGGGCCAGGCAACAGATGTAATAATTGCAGCAGAACGTATTGCGAAAGCAAAAGAAAAGATAAATAAAATTTTAAGCGAAAATACTGGCCAGCCTATAGAAGTTATTCGTACTGATACTGACAGAGACAAGTATATGACAGCTGAAGAAGCAAAAGAATACGGTATCATAGACGAAGTGTTTATTACTAGAAAAAGTGAGAAATAATGAGGAAGGTTTTTTATGGAAGATGAAAGGAAGTCATACCATTGTTCGTTTTGTGGAAAAAGCGAAGAAGATGTAGACGGGTTATTAAAAAGCCCCTTTGTTGAAGGGACGTATATTTGCCAGGATTGTACAAAACTATCGCTTGAACGATTTCGTCAAAATGAGGAAAGAATGCGAGTAAAGAGTAGTAATTTAAAAAATGATGAGTTGTATATAAATCTCATGGCGCCACGTAAAATTAAGAAATTATTAGATCAATACGTAATAGGCCAAGATAATGCAAAAAAAGTACTTTCCGTAGCAGTTTATAATCATTACAAGCGAGTAATTAACAAGGATACTGGGAAATATGATGATGTTGACTTAGACAAATCTAATATTCTCATGTTAGGCCCGACAGGTTCAGGTAAGACTTTATTAGCGAAGACTCTTGCTGAAATTATTAATGTGCCTTTTGTAATAGCAGATGCGACATCGATGACGCAGGCGGGATATGTAGGTGAGGATGTTGAGAACATGCTCGCAAGTTTAATAAAGGCCGCAAACGATGATGTAAAAAAGGCGCAGAAAGGTATAATCTATATTGATGAAATAGATAAAATAGCCAAAAAGGCAAATATTAGTGGACGCGATGCTTCGGGAGAAGGTGTGCAACAAAGCTTGCTTAAGGTAATGGAAGGGACAGTTGCTCATGTTCCACCAAAAGGAGGGAAAAAGATACCGAATCAAGATTTTATAACAATCGACACTAAAGATATATTGTTTATTTGCGGAGGCGCATTTGTGGAGTTAGATAAAATTGTTGATTCAAGGCAAAATAGCTCATCTATAGGTTTTGATTCGAATATCGCGTTTAATAATAAAAAATATTCGCAAAAAATGAGCGGACTGATTCCTGAAGACTTTGTTCAATATGGATTAATTCCCGAATTTGTAGGTAGATTACCTATTGTTGTAGTGTTAGATCCTCTTACTGAAGATGATTTAACAAAGATTTTGACAGAACCTAAAAACGCACTCATTAAGCAGTTACAAAAGTTGCTTCATTGGGATGGAGTTGATCTAGAGTTTGAAGAATCTGCCATAACAACGGTTGCCAAACTAGCACTTGAAAGAGAAACGGGTGCAAGGGGTCTTAAGTCAATAGTAGAAAATGCGATTCTTAATCTGATGTATGATGTTCCCAGCGATTCAAATATTAAAAAAGTAGTTATCACAAAAGATTGCATATTGGGAAATGCATCTCCGCTGATTATAAGAGAAAGTTCTGTTGAGTCTGAAATTTAGTTATGAA
>JAAZLE010000094.1 GCA_012799455.1 Clostridiales bacterium
GGTCCCAAGGGTTCGGCTGTTCGCCGATTAAAGTGGCACGCGAGCTGGGTTCAGAACGTCGTGAGACAGTTCGGTCCCTATCCGTCGTGGGCGTAGGATATTTGAGAGGAGCTGTCCTTAGTACGAAAGGACCGGGATGGACACACCTATCGTGCATCAGTTGTCGCGCCAGCGGCATAGCTGAGTAGCGAAGTGTGGTAGTGATAAGCGCTGAAAGCATCTAAGTGCGAAACATACCTCAAGATTAGATATCCCATATCGTTAAGGTAGTAAGACCCCTTGTAGACTACAAGGTTGATAGGTCGGAGGTGTAAGTACAGTAATGTATTGAGCTGACCGATACTAATAGGTCGAGGGCTTATTCAAAACAACGAAACATTGTTTTGGTTGAGTAGTCTAATACGAACTAAGTGTTTATTCAGATTTGTGCTTCATATTATGCAGTTGTGAATGTGCTAGGTCACAAAGTGAACAACTACATTCAACAATTTCCGGTGATTATTGCGAAAGGGACCCACCTGTTCTCATCCCGAACACAGAAGTTAAGCCTTTTAGCGCCGACGGTACTTGGCTGGTGACGGCCCGGGAGAATAGGACATCGCCGGATTTTTATTCCTACTTAGCTCAGTCGGTAGAGCCCGCGGCTGTTAACCGCGTTGTCGTTGGTTCGAGTCCAACAGTAGGAGCCAAAAAAAGCGTTTTTTGTTTATCAAAAGACGCTTTTTTTATTTTAAACGCCCCTTGTGTTCCAAAAACCATTAGTGTATAATATGAAGACTTTGCGTTAGTCATGTAAACAGAATGCCAATTTTATGAGGGAATAAATATGAAGTTAAAAAGCACAACAGTAAAAACGGAAGAACAATGGAGGGATACATTAATTACCGATAAACACTGGAAGGATGGGCATAGTGCAAAAGAACTAGCTAGTTATATTCTGGATGGTAATGAAGGAAATGGCGAAATGCCTAGAGAATTAAAGTCCGCAATAGAAAGTACGGGAATTAAAAATTAAGATTATAAATGGAAGCCTGAACATGAAACAAGGTTTGGCAATGGGTTTGGTAGTGGATATGGCAGAAATCACGATCTAGCGTTATGGGGAGATGATACTTTTATTGGTATAGAAGCTAAAGTTAACGAAGATTTTGATAATAATAAAGTAAGGGATTGGATAGTAAAGAAAAACAGTGAAGGCTCCGTAAAGAATCGTACTAATAGAATAAATGCAATGTGTAAATTGATATTCGGTGAAGAATACAACAATAACAAAGATTATTTTGGAGAACTCAGATATCAATTATTTTCTGCTTTGACTGGAGTTGTTAAAGAGGCTAAAAAAAGTGGTAAAAAAAATGCAATACTTATCATCATAACATTCGATAAAAAAGACAAAGATGGAAAGCGTGTGCTTAATGATATATCTTACAATGAGAATAAAAAAGATTTTGAAAGTTTTATAACTAAAATTGAAAAATCTGAAGACTATAAAGCTACAGGCAGGGTATCTTTAAAGGACGAAACGGAAATAAATGTTTTTATAAAAGTAATTCCTGCAATCAAGTAGGTTTTTGTTAAAGATATGCGAGAAATATAGATTCGAGGTTCGAGACAAGAGTACGTAAAAGAGAAATGAGATATTATGTTGTAGCAGATGTGCATGGTTTTTATACTGAACTAGTCGATGCATTGGCGGAAAAAGGTTTTTTTGATGATGAAGGTCCACGCAAGCTTATTGTTTGTGGTGATTTGTTTGATAGAGGAAGCGAAGCTAAAAAGCTGGAATCGTTTATTTGTGACCTTATTGAAAAAGATGAAGTCATCCTTATACGCGGAAATCACGAAGACTTAGCAGTTGAGCTTATAGATAATATAACCAAGTGGATGACGTATGACATTATTAGTAGCCATCATTGGAGTAATCGAACTGTAGATACACTTTTTCAATTATCAGGTCTAGATTTAGTAGAAGCGTATGCTTATCCTGAAAAGTTAGGCACTAAGATGAAAAAAACTCCTTTTTACAATCAAATATTGCCTAGTATGCAAGATTACTACGAAACTAAAAACTATATATTTGTCCATGGATGGATACCTACTGACAGTCTTAGGCTTGGCGGATCATATGTTTATTTTTATAGAGATGATTGGCGAAACGCAAGTAAACTTGAGCGGGAAAGTGCTAGGTGGATAAACGGTATGCTGGCAGCTAGACAAGGAGTTATAGAGCCAGGCAAAACAATTGTGTGTGGCCATTGGCACTGTTCATATGGTCATGCTGAGATTGGTGGCAAAGGTTCACAGTTTGGTATAGACGCTGATTTCACGCCGTACTATGATAAAGGAATCATAGCAATAGATGGTTGTACCGTCCATTCAGGTGTGGTTAACTGCATAATAATAGAAGATGATGAACTACTGTAAAGTGTTAAAACAACGCCAAATCCGTTGCCATGGCAACAAAAATAGACTAAAAACATATTAATCTCGGAGGCAACCAATAGGGATTACTAAAACACCATCCTTACGTCTGTATGCTACTGGACCGCCCGTGAGTACAATTAATAGAGTCGGCTCTGGAATAGTGGCTCTTGGATTTAGTAAGTTATTTTGAGTAATAAGGTTTTTTAGTTCTATGAGATGTTTTGCGCTTTCCTCAATTTCTTTACTACCCAATTTGATTTCTATAAGAGCATATCTTCCGTCGTTTAAGTGTAATACGGCATCTGCTTCAAGTCCATATCTATCTCTATAGTAGGAAATTGTGCCTCCTTGTGAATTTGAATATATTTTCAAATCACGCATGCATAAACACTCAAATATAAAACCAAACGTTTTTAAGTCAGTTTGAAAATATTCGGGAGATAAACCTAGCGCAGCTACTGCAATTGATGGGTCGATAAACTCACGCTTATTAGATGAGCGGATAGAAGCTTTAGATCGAATGTTTGGGTTCCATGCATTTATATCTTCTATAACAAATAAGCGTTTAAGAGCATCGAGGTATTCATAAAAAGAAGTAATGCCCATTTCTTCGTTAGCATTGATGTCTTTCAATATACTATTATTCGTTGCTAGTGTAGATATATTTCTCGCATATGAATATAAAAGTAGACGTGTTTTCGAGGGACTTCTCAGAATGTTGTCAACTGTTGAAATGTCATTATCGCAAATGTTATTAAGATAGTCTTTTGCCACAAATAATTGGGATTTAGAAGATATTAAATTTAACGATGAAGGCCAACCTCCTCTACAAGCTGAAAAAATCAGTTCGTTTATTCCCAAATTAGTGCTTGCTCCGATATCGCAGTTAGGGTCTGCAAATAATTTAGAGAGTGATATAGAGCCATTTGATTCTCCCGATTCAAATAAACTCATAGGATACATTTTAAGTCTAGAAATACGTCCCGTTCCAGTATGGATAATATTATCCTTTTTCACAGAGGTTGAACCGGTTAAAATGTATAATCCTGGTTTTCCTATTCTATCAACAGATACTCTTATGGCATCCCACAGTTTAGGTGCTTCCTGCCATTCATCAATCAGGCGAGGTGTTTCACCTTCCAGGAGATTAGAAGGCTTTACATCGGCGGTTGCTAAATATGCGTCTCGCATATCGGGGTCGTTAAGATGTAAAATGCTTTTAGCCTTTTGTTTAGCTGTAGTTGTTTTCCCGCACCATTTGGGGCCAACAATTAGTGTTGCGCCAATAGAGTCTAGGCGTAACTGTAGCTCATCATCGATGATTCTTTTTAAATAATTCATATGCATACCTCATAGCGATTATAACTGAATAAAAGGGATAAAGTCAATAGCTGCCGAACACTTTTGCGCTATTTTGCCGAACACTTTTGCGCTATTTTGCCGAACACTTTTGCGGTAGTATAAGATTATGTTTTACTTATCAATAAAGGCGGATATAAAACGATGTGCCTTGAGAACATAAATGATAGATATGATATAATTATTTCACGATATTTAAAGTATGAGAGGAAATCAAATGGCGGATATTAAAGATAAACTATTTCTGCTTCAAGATCTAAAATATAGAGATTTTATTAGCGGCCTAATCCCGACCATAGATAAAAAGCGTATTATTGGCATAAGACAAAATGCTGAATTTAAGAAATTAGCAAAAAAGATATGGAAAGATAGTAGCGAGGAAGCTCTTTTATTCTTAAAAGATTTACCACACTATTATTATGAAGAAAATAACCTTCATGCGCTATTTATAGAGCAGGGTAAAGATTTTGATGAGGTGATGAATCTAACTGAGGAGTTTTTACCATATATTGACAACTGGGCAACATGTGATAGCTTTTTACCTAAAGTGTTTGGAAAGAATCTAAACAAGCTATATCCAAAGATAATAAATTGGATAAACTCTGATAAACCGTATGTTATACGGTATGGTATTGGCATGTTAATGAGATACTACTTAGACGAGTTGTTTGATTTAAAGATGCTTGATTTAGTAATAAATATTTCATCTGATCATTATTACGTAAATATGATGAGAGCGTGGTACTTTGCAACTGCGCTTGCTAAACAGTATGATTCTACCGTTAAAGTTATAGAAAGCAAATGTATTGACACATGGACGCATAATAAGGCTATTCAAAAAGCTATTGAAAGCAGGCGTATTACTGATGAGCAAAAAAAGTATTTAAAAATGCTAAAGATTGGTAATTAATGCAGTGAAATTATGCTAAATATGAGCGTAAAAGCACGTTTTTCAAGTCATTTGATTTACATAAATCTAAACAAGTGATAAAGTTTATAATATGTATAAGATAGAGATGCACCTTCACACCAAAGGCAACAGCGGATGTTCAAAAACCAGTGTTAAACGCATAATAAATAGGTATGCTAGGTACGGTTGTGACGGTATCGTTTGCACTAACCATTTCAATAAGCACATTTTTGAAAAGTATTTACCTGGAAGCACTGAAGAAGAAAAGCTAGATAACTTTTTCAAACAGTTTTATGCCTTAAAAAAACTAGGCAAACAAAGAGGCATAGACGTCTTGTTTGGGTTGGAAGTAGCTCTTTTACAAGATTATTACGAAAGTAGGGGCGAGGGAAAAGCTGAGATTTTAGTGTATGGAGTAACGCCAGAGGAAGTAAGGGGACTTGGCACTAAGATATTGGACCTTAGTTATGAAGATTTTTTTAAATTGAGTAGAAATTATGGCTGGCTTTTATATCAAGCACATCCATTTAGAAAAAGAACAAAGTTGCTGGATATAAAGTACTTAGATGGGCTTGAAATATATAATGGAAATCCTAGACATAGTAATAGAAATGATGAAGTTAGGGCTCTTGCTGAAGAAAATAATTGTTTAGCAGTAGCAGGAACAGATTACCATAATTATATAGATCCAATTACTGCAATGGAATTAACGGAAAAGCCAAAAGATGAAAAACATTTAGTTGAATTAATAAAAGGTATAAAGGTTGAGAATATCAAATATAGCCGGTTAAGTAGATAGAAAATGGGAAGAGAAAGATTACAAAAAAGAAATAAAGATATTGCAATTATAGGTATTACAATTGCGCTCATAATAGTATTACAGGCTATTGCAGAAGTGTTAAAAATACTTGGGTTACAATTTAGCTTTGCGCTTGGGATGATTCCAGTTTTAGTTATTGCGCAGCTTAGAGGACCAAAGGTTGGAACTATTGCAGGACTTGCATTTGGCTTAACGAGTATGACCATAGCTGCTATTAAATACGCGGCTGTTCCCGTTTGGCAAAATGTAATTAATCCCTTAATTTCAGTATTACCAAGAGTGATTGTGGGATTGGTTGTTTCACTGGTTGCAGGCGCTTTAAACAAGGTGCTAGATAAAAGAGCGATAGAAGGTAAGAAAAATAATATAGTACTAGAATACACGTTTTCAGCTATAGCAACTTTAACGGGTGTATTGCTAAATACCATAGGGTTTCTAGGTATGTTTTTTGCCTTTTCAGCAGGACAAACGGTTGGGGAATACACTATTGATTTAAGATACATTTTGACAATGGTTGTGGCGATTAATACTGTTGTGGAAATAGCTTCATTTGTAGTTATTGTCCCCGCCATAGTTAGTGCATTAAAGAGGACGAAAGTATTTAATGAGAAAAAAGCGACTGAAGCAGTTAGTGAAGAAAGGGAAACAGATATATCAAAATCGGATGCCCTAAACAATGAAGTTAAAAACAACGCAGACTTTACAAATAGCGCTTCAGAAGAAAGTTTTGCTGAAGATGATGGAGATTAAAAAGTGTTAATATAAATATATAGGAGGAAAATAGTATGACATTACAAGAGTTAAAAAAAGAAAAAATAGAGGCGATGAAGGCTCGTGATAAAGAAGCTGTTACTGCGCTAAACGTGATAATAAATAAACTAATGCTCATAGAAAAAAGCGGAAAGGGTGAGGTTACTGAACTTGATGTAACTAGTGCCATTCAAAAGACCCAAAAAGAACTTCTTGAAGAAAGAGATGCTTTTGAAAAAGCAGGTAGAGATGATACTGTAGAAACTTTAAATAAGCAAATTGCATCTATAGAAAAGTATTTACCAAAACTTCTAACTGCTGAAGAAATCGACAAAATAATTAAAGGATTAGATGATAAAAGTATACCCACTGTTATGAGATACTTCAGTGCAAATTATGCAGGTAAGGTGGATATGAAAATGGTAAATGAAATATTGAGAAAACAATAAGCTCGTAGCGATTAGAAAAAATTAATATCATTATTTAAGATGTTGAAAAAAAACTGGCAATTGTGTGCCAGTTTTTTTAGTGAATATATAAATCGGTTATAAAGAACTCACAGTTATTGATGCGTTATCATTATAAACTATCCTTATTTTTTTGTACTATGAAAAGATTTTAAAGGTGTAAAATCTTATGTTTTGCTGAATCAAAAAGCCGTTTAAAAATCATTATCTTTTCCATCATATCTTTGTTTGGTACAGATGGTTTATAGTGTGATAATGTCACTACTAATGGGATTGCAAATAAAATAGCGATGTTGTATAATAAAGGCACAGTTGGGAAACCAGCGAGTAAAAATGAAAGGAGAGAAATTATGGAAGAAAGAAAAGTAAATATGCCATTGATAGGAGAACAGGCACCAGAGTTTACAGCGATGACTACTGAGGGGGTTATTAATTTCCCAGCAGATTATAAAGGCAAATGGGCAATACTATTTTCACACCCAGCAGATTTCACCCCTGTTTGTACAACCGAATTTATGACATTTGCATCACTACAAGATGAGTTTAAAGCATTAAATTGTGAGTTAATCGGACTTTCAATTGATAGTATACATTCACATATTGCGTGGTTAAAGAAAATCGAAGAGTTTCAATGGAAGGATATTAAAAATGTAAAAGTTAAATTCCCAGTTATTGAAGATGTTTCTATGAATGTAGCAAGTAAATACGGAATGGTGCACGATAAAGGTGGAACCTCGGCAGTAAGAGCGGTGTTCTATGTGGACCCAAAGGGAATTATAAGGACAATTTTATATTATCCAGCCTCATGTGGCAGAAACTTTAATGAATTAAAGAGAATTTTAATAGCGCTACAAAAGTCAGATAAAGACGGAGTTGCAACACCAGCAGATTGGCATCCAGGACAAGATACAATAATTCCACCGCCAAATACGGCGCCTGGAGCAAATGAAAGACTTGCTAAAGAAGGAGATAATTGCTTAGATTGGTTCCTATGCTTTAGAAAGGAAAAATAATAGAAGTTTCATTTTCAATCCCCATATATAAACAAAGAAGGAGAGCTTAAACACTCTCCTTTTTTGCGATATTAATAACTCTAAAAAAAGTTACATAATTTCGAAGTTTTTCCAACCTTTTGTAAACTCAAGCGTTTCTTAGATAACGAAGCTTGAAAAAGGAGATCGAAAAAATGGCAGAAGTAGTAAAGAAGAGACCACACGTAGATAAAGGAAGAGAAGGGAAACTAATTCCTACAAAAGTAATGGTTACACTAATCACAGTTAGTGTAGTTATTGTTTTAGCAATAACCATAATTTTTGGAACAATCGGCTTTGGTGCAATCAGTTATCAAAAAAAGGCAGGGTATACTATGTCGATGGCAAAAGCCGATGCTGGTGATTATCTTGTGACAGTAGTTGAAAAAGAAGGATGGCAAGGCAGACTGTTTGTACTTGACCAAGTTGACCCCGTACTAGTAATTCGAGATAAACTTGTTAACTCTTATTATAAATATGTGGTTAAATATGAAAGCAAAGGTTCAAAAGCTACGGGTGAAAAGGATATAGAGGTTGAAATTGAAATTAATTATGAAACAGATTCTATATTCGTTAAGAAGATAGAAATAGACGATTAAATGTAAAAAGAATAACGTTTAGGATATCTAGTTTTAACTTGCAAAAGGCTACTAATATAGTTCAAAATAAGGATATACCAAAGTAGAGGTTAAATGTATGGAGCCGGATATCCTAGATCAACTTTTTAAAAAATACTATAACGAAGCAATGCTATATGCATTTACTTTGTGTAGAAATAAAGATTTAGCAGAAGATCTAGTGGCAGAATCTTTTTACAAAGCGCTATCTAAACTCACAAAAGAAATTACGCACTTTAAGTTTTGGTTGCTGAGAGTTATCAAAACCACATACCTAGACTACTTAAGAAAAAGCAGGCGAAATGTGGCATTGCAGGATAATATTATAGATGAAACTGAAGATATTGCCTCTAAACTTATTAGAAAGGAACAATACGCAGAGTTATACAAAGCAATAGATAAATTAGATGATTACTACAGAGAAATCATAACATTACATTATTTCCAAGACCTAAGGTTTAAAGAGATTGGGGAAATTTTAGATAAAACGGAAGCACAAATAAAATCAGCTGCATATGAGGCAAGACAAAAATTAAAACGTATGCTGGAGGAAGATAAAGATGGAAGAAAATAAGACTTCGGTTATAGATGTATTAGATTCACATGAAGAAGGGAAAAGTCCTATCGTTCGAGAAACCATATCAAAAGAAGACATAAAAAAACTTAAACTGGCGTTTGATAAAAAAACTGCTAGAAAAGCTCTAACTGTTTTCATAGTCGGAACAATTGTAGTGCTGTTAGCAATTGGTGCAATTTTGGGTGGAGTTTTTGGATCTGCTGCAAGTTATGCAAAAAAGAGCATTAATTATGAAAAATCATATGCGGAGACTGTGTCTGTAGGACCAGCAAAACAAGCAATTAAAGATAGGATAATAGGGGGCCCCACGGCAGCACAAGTAGCTGATATTGACAAAATAGTGGTGCATAAAGTATATGCTGACTTAGATGTAAACTCGCCACTAAAGCTATCCAAATACTACTATAAAGTTGAGCTCAAAACTCCAGGCGGTTTCGAAGTGGTTATCATGGTTGATTCAAAAACCGGCACAGTAGCAGTTGATGAAGTTGAATATGATGGCTAAAGATAGCACGTTAAAAGTGGTTTAATGTAAGCGTAAAAAACTCTTATATACTGGAGTCTTTTTCATTTGGTACTTACTTTATTTCATGTATGTGGTATAATCTTTACATAAAAACAAGTTGTTTATGGAGAAAGGTATGGTTGAAAGGAAATTCGCTAAGGCATATGTTTCTGAAGATAATCAATATCTTTATGGTGTTAAAGATAAGCCAGTGTCGTTTTTGACAATAGAGGATTTAAACTCAGTGAAGCAAATACCAGTTGCTTATCCTAAGATAAATCTTCATACTGCATTCGCAGAGAGGCGTTGGATTGAAAGAAGGAATGCTGCCGTTGCTTTTTTACTAGCGATTTTAATACTTTTATCTGCTGCAGCTGCAATAATGTATACATTATCAGATAAGTTCATGACAACAGGGTTTGAAGAAGCACAGTTTACTTTTGTCTTACACGGCGGGAAAAATGGCTTAACGGTAGTTGATCCGGACGAAGTAACTTTAACTGTAAAGGAAGATAGAGATTTATCGGGATATAGTTATGCTACGCCAATATACAATGGGAAACCTAGCTTAATTGGGTATAGGCTAGACATCCTGACTCCAGACATTATATATGTATATGGTGGTATGATTTTTGGAATAGGAGAAGGAGACGGAGTAATTAATGTGTATTCTCAAGACGGTACATTTTTAACGCAAAGAACCCTTATAGTTACGACTGGAGATTAATAATATAAAACTGTTTAGAACATAATTAAAGGCAAGTCTAGCGGCTTGCCTTTTTGGTTGTAGTGAGTTTCAGCTAAATCGGATTTATACTTTTAACACAGATAAATATCTTTCTCCAGTGTCTGGGAAGAGAGTAACAATAATGGCATTTGGGTCTTTTTCAGCTATTTGATATGATGCCCATAGGTTTGCTCCAGACGATATGCCAATTAATGTACCATAATTTCTAGCTGCACTAATTGCGGTTTTGGTGGCTTCTTCAGAAGGAACTTTAATTATTTCATCGATTAGACCTTCATTTAAAATGTATGGAATAAAGTTTGCGCCAATTCCCATTATACCGTGGGGCCCACATTTTCCTTCGGAGAGAAGGGGGCTTTCTGCAGGCTCGGCAGCAATTAGTTTAATGTCTTTATATTTTTCCTTAAGTACATTACCGATACCAGTCAATGTGCCTCCTGTTCCAAAAGAAAGTACTAAATAGTCTGGCTTGATTCCGTCTAAATCGTTTAAAAGTTCTATGGCCGTTGTCTTTACATGAGCCATGGTGTTTGAATGATTTTCAAACTGATTGGGCATATATGAGTTTGGGATTGTTTCTAGAAGTTTATTAGCCTCTTTTATTGCTCCTTTCATACCATCTTGCTTGGGTGTTAAAACAACTTCTGCACCGAGTAGTTTTATAAGTTTAATACGTTCTTCACTCATGTTTTCAGGCATGGTTAATATCACATTGTAACCTAGTTGTATGCCTATATATGTGAGTGCAATGCCAGTATTACCGCTTGTAGGTTCAATAATTGTTCCACCTGGTTTTAGTAACCCCTTTTTTTCAGCTGATTGAATCATAAACAAAGCCGCCCTGTCTTTTACAGAGTGTAATGGGTTAAAATATTCAAGTTTTGCATAAATATTGGTGTCACCTAGTTTGAGTAGGGGGGTGTTACCTATCAGCTCTACAATGTTAGTTTTTAGCATTTTACTCCTTCTTTTCCTCTTCAGTTATTTCTTCGACTTCAATAACTTCTTCGTTAACAACATTTTCTTTAATATTTTCAGTAGCTATGTCTTCTACTATGGCATCAGTTGCATCAGTATCTTTTGTGTCAGATTCGGTTAGAGTTGCGATAACAGCTTTTTCTTTCGCGGCAATTTTTTTAGATTGAATACGATACATGATTGTTGTGGATATTGCGCTAATAACCATACCTACAATTATCATAGTTGCTACATCTAAACCAAAGCCTACGGCGTTAGCAATTACACTTATTATAATACATACTAAAAATGGGATGGCTGCGATTTTCGCATACATGGCAACAACTACAAGCGTAAGGGCTCCAAAGATGGCGGGCAAAACATAGGGAGATATTGGAGTTAACACAGTCACGATTTGTTCCTGCCAAATGATTAAAGGAATCAGCCCAATTAGTATTATAACAGTAGTTACTATAGAACTAACTGCGATTGCAATTGTTGTGATAATCTCTTGTTCTTCGCTACCTTGTTCAACCTTTGCGATTGTTTGTGCATTAATGGCAGCTGGTAGTTTCAAGTTCGATATGTTGCCTGTTATGAAAGACAGATATTGTCCACCAGTTCCTAGTAATGGGGCATAACTTACGGCTTCTATTAAACCTATTGCCCAATATCCTAAGATGAAAGGAATACATTTTGCTAAGACTGTCCAATTAGGCCATGTCTTTGCAGCAATTAAATATGCTATTGGCACAATAAAAATAAATCCGAGAGAAACTAAGGTGAATGTCCTGCCAAGAGAATGCATCTGGTTGTTATAATCTTCTCTTTTATCGGGTGTAAACATCAAGTTTAATTTTTTCATAATGCACCTCCTTAAACTGCGAATACAGGTACAGCAAAAAACGCTGCAAGTAGTGATACTAAAATACTAAGTGGAAGGGCATAGCTTTCTATCCACTTTTGTTTAGTGACTTTTAACAATATTCCGCAAATAACCATTATCCCCATACTTGTAGCAAGGGTGATAAGAGTAACTTCTCCATATGTTGTTATGCCAGTGTTTTCGGCAGTGACTGGTTTTCCAACCCCGAATGCTCCCCCAACTAGTAGTGCAGACATAATTCCTGCCAGCATTCCCGCTAACAATGAGCCGGTTATGGCATCCATTTTGCGCTTATTAGTTTCCCGAAGTTGCGCAAGTTTGCCTTGATAGCGCTTATAAAAAGTAGCATTAAATATGGGTCCAGAGAGTATGCTTAGAGTCATTACTATCACGGCCGTTGCGATATCAGTAGGGGTAGCTCCTGGTCCACTTGCACCCGCCGCCGCTGCCGCAGAAACTTCATATTGAAGTGCTCCTATAACAGTTAATCTAATCCATGGGATTGCAATACCCAGTGCTGGCATCATAATGCCCACCCCCACAACAATAGGTATAGAAGGGACAATAGAAAACAAGGCGCTATTTCTGATTGCTCCAGTTATTAGTTTTTTGTCCATCCCAATCTTTTTACCTCTTCGTAGAGCTTTGATTAAAAAGAAGACAGACATTGCAATTATCATTGCAACAATCAATGCGCCTAGTACAAAAATAATAGCATAGTCTTTTTGCATAGAACTTTCACCTCCAAATCCAACAACTAACGCTGGAAGTTTTAATGCTTCACTCGGTTATAGTTATTTTTTTCATAGTATAACGAAATGCCCTTAAAGTCAATAAAGAAGGGGAAACGCAACTAAACGTGTATGGTACATACTTTATCATTTTGGTTTTAAAGAATTTGGAATCGAGCCTACAAAACCAAGGATGTTTATGTAATAATGTATATAAGGAGAAATGACTGCATGGTTCATAGGTATTACAGAGTAAAAACGAAATGTGGACACGTGGGAGTTAATAATTGCATTTGGATTGATTTTGCAATTATGGCGACGAGCGGAAAGGAGGCAGCTAAAAAAGCCCGCGAGTTACCAAGAGTGAAAAGGCATCAAAAGTATGCTATCGATTCGGTAGTGGAAATTTCATTAGAAGAGTTCAATACTCTCAAAGAAGAAAATGAAAATGACCCATATTTGCACTGTAAAAACAAGAAGGAACAAAATCAAATTAAAGATATAAACAAGCGGATTGTCCCCGATGTTAGAGGCGAGGCAAAGAGGAAGAAAAAAGACCCTGAGTTTCGTAACAAAATAAGGGGGCAAGAAGATAAAACTGCAAAGAAGGAAATCAAAAACTACAAGTAATATTGAACTGCTTGTTATAGAAGTATTGGTTCTTTGAGGTTGTAGGTTCCATAACCTCCTATCTATCCAAGGCGGCCCAAGGTACAATTGGTTCTATAAGGTCGTAGGTTCCATAAAAAGATAAAGAGTTTTGCGATAGTTTATTGCTTTTTAAAGATAATTGCAAAATACCTGCGGTTCAACCATGGTTAAGTGCCAAAATTTTACTTGATAAGGTTTTATGTGCGTGGTATAATGACTAAGCATTTTAAAATAGTAGGAGAGTAATGCGATGTATGAGGTATATGTTGGATTGATGATAGCATGCATGTCAGTTATGGTGCTTTTATCGATCGGGATGATAATAATAGTATCATTACAGTCGGGTCAGCAAGCAAATTTAGGTGCGATAACGGGTGCAGCTGAGTCGTTTTTTGGTAAGAATAAAGCAAAGACAATGGATGCAAAGTTCAAAAGAATAACTGTTTTTATAGCCATTGCGATGCTCGTTGTGTCAATATTGTTTTTCGTTTTTTATCTCCTAAAGAACGCACTATAATTTCAGAAAAATAAAATAAGTAATTTGGGAAGGCTGTGAAAACGGCCTTTTTTTTGTGCACTTAGGCTGAAAGGTACTTGTAATGGCTAATGGCTTTAAAATAAGACAATGAACTCTATTGATAGCATGAGGTGAAACATTTGTGAAAATTAAATTCTAATATTGCATATAATTCGCGCGCATGATATATTAATAATATTAGCGCGAAAACACGCGCGCGGTTTCCGTGCAAAGTTTGTGGCTTCCGACAGTTCAAAATTTAGTCCGCATGAGGAAAAGATGGAAAACAAGAGACTCGTAAGAAAAATTAATATTGCGTTGATGGCAGTTTTATTTATTGCTCTTGTTTGTTTTGCATTTGTGGCGGGTGAGTTTGTCTTTTTAGATGAAATTTTAGAAGATAGCTTAATTGATAAGAGTGTAGTTGCAGAGGCGGCTGATGGTTTTGTACAAAACACAGATGGTACTACTATTACTCACGGGGAGATTACGGGGTACTCAACCTCAGCAATTACTACTGGTGCTACAGCAACACTAAAGGCATATAGTAAAGCGTATGGTATGGGTTCAACCACAAGAATTGCGCATGCTACTGTGGATAGGACTGTCAGGGTGGAAATTACCGATACTGCGGTTATTAATGCCGCGCAAAGTGGTCGCTTAAAGGCTAAAGTTTTATTGTCTGGTACAAATAGTTTTACATTAACACACGGAACACAAAATATTTATAAAAGAGTTACATACACGCTAGGCGGAGGTATCGCTGAGAGTAGTAAACAATATACTGTTGATGGTAATTTCACGGATGAGTCTGTAAGTGAAGGGTTTTTATCACTTACTCCAACTTCTGGAAGTTTAACCATTGAAATAAGATCTGTTGCCGTACATCACGCAGAAACGCCTGGCGGAGGTATTGAAGAGGTTGTAGCTGAGACGTCGCTTGAGTGTCTATTACAAAGCATAAAAGTACTATTTTTATTTGATGATGTAGAGGTAACATTGGATATAGAGGGGCCGGGGCAGGTATCGGTTAAAAAAGGCTCAGCGACCCAAACATATTCTACAGACCAGCAGCTTAGTTTTACATTCGGCGATGTGGTTGAATTGACCGCTATACCGCAAAGTAATATGTCGTATTTTAACGGCTGGCTGGAAAATAACGTCAGTGTTAAAACATTGAAAATCAATATGCTAGCACCTTCGAGCATTCCTTCAACAACTAATTATGTATACAAAGCAACGTTTAGTAATTTCACGGTTAGTACAAATTTAGAGAATTTTAATTATGATGGTGAGCCAAGAGGGCCGGGAGTCTCAACTGCTGCTTTAGAACAGTTTAGTAACTACTCTCACGAATATACGGGACAAAATGCAGAAGGGGAGCCATATTCCAATCCGACTGTTAGGCCTAGAAATGCGGGAACCTACCAATATAAATTTGAAGTATACTTTAAGCTGCAAAACGGATTAAGTGGTGATAAGATAGGAACGTTTACAAAAAGTTTTACAATCAGAAAACACATTCCACTTCTTACTCCCAATTTAGGTCAGCAACCATATAGGCTTAATTTTGGAGATGCGCTTGCAGATTTAACTTTTAGCGTAACTGCTAAACATGCTGTAACGGGCACAAGCGTAACGGGTACTTGGGCTTTGATAGCAGAGCCAGGAAAAGAATTGGTAGGTGATCAGATGGTAATAACGTCTGCCACCGCAGCAGCTGCTGCACCTAGAGATTTAACTAAGCTTTTGAATGTAAGCGAAGCTGGAAAAGATTTATATTATAGATTTATACCATCTGATGAGTATTCCTTAAACTACGCTGTGGCTTGGAATAAAGTGACAATAATGGTTCAAGATAAGATGGTTGATAGTAGCATAAATGTAGATGGCACTTTGCGAAAGTTAGAGATCACGAAAAGTATCGTAACTTCGGTCGATTCAAGTGTGTTAAATAACAACCCTGGGACTATTGTGAAGGAAACAATAAAGGTGTCGTTAAGAGTTACTATTCAACCTACCAATCCACCTAGATTCTTTTTCTTGGGTTTAAGATATGGTGCAAAAAATAGTGAAGGTGGATTTAATTACAATTATTTGACTTCGGGCGGAACGGGGTTTGATTCCGAAAATGGTGGTAAAAAGTTTGATTACTATTTACCAGAGTGGACGGAGAATAGTAAAGAAATCAGAGATTTAATAACTACGGGAAGTTTTCAGGCAGTATTTTTAGAAGATTTATCTGCTACTAATTTGGAAATGGGCGTGAAGGAAAATCGGTTTACTGGGGCTAGCGTTGTATTTAATCCAATATTTAACCCAGGAGACAATGCTTTTTATAGATTTGATTGGAATCAAATAGAATACTATGTAAATGATGCGTGGCAAGCCCAAGCTCCAAGGGATATTGGCTCTTATGCGCTTAGGTATAATATACGCAATGCAGATGACTCTTTGGGCGGTCCGTTCGTTGTTGGCACAAGCGATTTAACATTAACTATTACTCCTACTAATGTAGCGACAACGAGGCTAGAATACGGTAATTATAATGCGAGCACAAACTGGGGAGACGCACTTAAGTATAGGTTGACATCGGTAGGGACAATTAAGGATACCGTTGAAAAGTATTATTATTCCACTAACTTCCATCTAGAAAATGATCCAGCAGATGTCATATGGCACGAAATAAATGAAACAGTAAGCCAAACTGCAGGATGTATTATTAATTATACATTAGCCTTGCCTGAAGTAGAACCAGATAATACAGATACAGGAGGCTCAAGCGTTGCAACTTATACTTTTATGGCAGTTGGCCTTGGTGGCGAGAATATGACATACGGAGGTAATACGCAAAGTGGAGCAATAACATATAAACGGGTAGGAATATCATCCGCAGTTACTTGTAAGATAGATACCTTCGTTCCTTCTATAACCAGTGTTGAACAAGGCACGTACAGTGGTAGCACATGGACCCCATACAATGGAGATCCCATCAATAAAAACGTGTACTTTAGAGTGTATACAAATTATGGTGGAAGCGGTGCAACTATACAAATATTAAATGCAGGGAAAACCTTACTTAAGGGGTACAGCTTACCTGGTTTAAATGTTGGAAACAATCCTACAATTATAAGGTCAACAGATGAGGGATATATTGCCACGGAGGTTATGGTAGATGTTGAAGTAAGTCAAAACTTGTATGTTCAGATAACTAATGGCGTTGGTAAGAAGGCAATATACAAGGTAGATTCGGTTGATAAAGCTTTGCCCACATATATAGACAAAACTCCCCCTGAGATTTCAATTACATATACCACAGAAAACCAAAATCAGTACGGTTGGCAAAATACAGCAGTTACATTTTTATGTGCTGTAAAAGATAAGGTGGGAGCAGGAGCTATTGCTAATCCTTCTGGAATTCTTTCCTCGGGATTTACATGGAACGGGAAAGACACTGTAAACTTGACAGAGTTATCGTATAGCGAATGGAATTGCGAAGGGACAGTAGATGACAATAATACATACACGCTTACTGTTGTAGACAAAGCTGGGAACTCTCGGACAAAATCTTTTACATATAATATAGACATAACCCCAGTGGAAATAGATATAGATGAAACGGGATATATATCCAATGTGTGGGCGACGGGAGAGCAAATCATTAAAGCATTTGCTAGTACTGGACCTAGTGGTATGAAGTTCGAATACAAAATAGGGTCTGGCGCTTATCAAAGATGGAATGAGAATATAGAGTTTGACTCCGGGATTTTCGATGTTGATTCAAGTAAGTATATAGCAAACGCTTCGCTATATATCAGTCCTTTAGAAAACGGCAGGAACGATAATTTTACATTAAAAGTATCAAATAGGGCGGGTAGTTTTATTGAAATACCATATGTTGTAAAAATAGATATAACAAAACCCACAATAGAGGTGGTGACAGATTTAACTCCTTATCAGGGATCGGCCTGGACAGATAGCGCGGTAACTGTACAATTTAAATCATATGATACCTCACATCCAACTTTTAATTCTGGCATTAACACTGTAATAGTAAACGATGGCGCGCAAAACATAACATTAGTAGCAAGTGGAGGCATTTATCAGCATGAAATCACGAAATGCACAAACCACACTATAATAGTCACCGACAATGCGGGCAACGAGGAAACTTATTCCTTTTCCATAAAAGTAGATCTAGGAACTCCCGATATAGCGCTTCAAATGTATTTTGGCGGAGCTAACCCTAATGATGCTACAGAATTACCAGGGCCAGGAGATAATGACTCTTCCAAAATATATGATTACTCAAATCAACACATGTATGTTACAGAAGAAGATACAGAACCTTGGATAAGGGTGGAGTTTACCATAATAGCAACAGCTAGTGGGACGGTGTTACAGCAGTCAAAAGATAAGACAACATGGACTAATATGTCAGTAAATTTAGTGCCTGCAAACCTTGCTACTGAAGGGGAGTTTAAGGTTAGACTATTTTATCAAACTGAGCAATATCAAAAATATTACTACAGGCTTGTCACGGGCGGAAGTAGGTATACATATTTAACTGCATCGGGAGCGCTAGATGATGGGGTGCCTTTACCTTATGACATACGTATAGATTTGAATGCGCCTGTTTTAACACAAAGGTTTATTGTAAATAGAGTGGAAACGGACTTAATCAATACATGGGCAAGAGAAAATGCCACATGGAGATTTAAGTTTTCTGATCCTAATGGTTCTGGTGTTAAACAAACTTCTATAAAAGTGTACTCATACCCATACACTAAATCTGATATCGAAATTGAAAGCGAATTAAAGGGCGATCCAGCAAGTATTACTGGCGAACTTAAAACGCTCCCACCAGCAGTTGCAGGTGAATATATTATAGAATTAACTACACACGGATTAAAATATGGAGTGTACTGTGAAGATAATGCGGGGCATAAGGCAGTATCAAGCATTTTCCCAAAGTTAGACTTTACTTCGAATGTTTCAATATCTAGTATCACACCTACTGTAACCAAATTAAACAGCGACCCATCTGAGTTAGAGTATTCAGAATCCCTATGGTTACCTGCAGATGAAATGGTAACATTTGATATAGTGATTGCATTCAGCGGGGGTACAAGTTTTGGGCCATCTGGTGGTAGTGTAGAAATGAGTTTTGATGGTGGCGCAACATGGGGAAGCGAACTTAGCATAGAAGGAGTTTCGCAAGCTTTATCACAAGTATCTGGCTTAATGTATTCTGTTTCTATGAAAGAAGCGCAGTACAAATGTTACAAGTTTAGAGTGAAAACAGGCGCAGGGTTTGCATCGATATATAAGCTTGATGGCATAGTGGACGCTTTATATTGGGTTAAGAAGGATAGCGTAAATCCCACAATAGGACTTGCCGCCACTTATACACAAGGGCTGGTTATTAATCAACCTTATACAGGGGCTTGGATAGACGGTGTTATAAATGTAAATATCGCAGGTATTCTTGGACCAAGCTTAGGAACGGTTTACTATGCCACAGAACCTTTAGCGGGCGGAGCATTATCTGAGTGGGAGTTTGTTAAGGATTTTGTAAGAGAAGATGTTACATACGATACGGAGAATAAAAACTATCAATATTCCACCAGTATGGAATTTAGATTAACAACTAATAAGAAATATCATTTTAAAGTAGTCTCAAATAGAGTGGTGGGAAACAATCAAGTTGAAGGAACGACTGCTCCTATGGACATAAAAAATGATAAGGCGCCAATAAGCCTTACTGCCATAGGAAATAAAGCAACTAGCGGGACCGAAGTAGGGAATAATGTATGGTCTGATGAAAATATTAAAGTGAAAGCTAACATTTCATCAAAAGGCCCATCTCCAATCACTGCGGTTAGCATATCCACATACTCTGGTTCGGAATGGGGTTCATACATAAACATTGGTGATAATGAAAGCGCATTTTATCTATTTGCACATGAGACATATGCAACCTCTCAGTTTAGAATTAAAGTTCAAAATGCGACGGGTAAAGAAGCAATAAGTGGTGTATATGTCGCAAATATAGATAAAGTTACTCCTGAGTTTACTTTGAATATAAACACCATACCGTTATCAAGCGGTATATACGCAGGTTGGTACACACAAAATGTAAACATTAATATGTCAGTGACTCCACATCCAAACTACGGTACTGATGGCTTAGTTGCTAGGTATTACTATAGGATACACGGTAGCGGCGATACTTGGTCTTCTGCAGTGGATTTAAGTAGTTATAACTTCGTGTTAAAAGCAGATAATGTAGTGGGTGGTCTTGACTATGACTATAAATTTACAGTAAAAGGAAGGTCGGGGAAAGAGGCAACCTTCGTTACCCACTATATTCCAATAGACACAACAAATTATACGTATAGTGTGGAGGCATATGTTGGGAATGTAGAAGATCCTATGCCAAATGAAACATACTTGTTCCTATCTTCAACCACTGGAACAGATTATACATATCTGAGAGGTTCACAGCCTATAATAGGGGTAACTGCTGCCTATTCATATAAGATTAAGAGCATACAAGAAATAGTTGGAGAGAACGTAAGTTACAGAGTTGAACCACAAGGTTTAGTTGATGCGTATACCGAATATGGAACGGTCATGCCTGCTACAGGTGTAAATCATGTAGTTTGGAAAGTTCAGTTATATAAAGAGGTAGAAATTGTATATGACGGGCTAATGCAATATACGCAGTTAGGGCCAATAAGAGCAATTGGTTTTACGCCTAGTGATACGTATTTTAATTCGGTATTTGGAATGTTAAGCAGTGATGTAGCACTCAGCGATAGTCAAATAGGGCTGGATGTTAAATATACAATAAATGGTGAAGAAACGGTCTCTCTACCTACAAACCTAGGAGTTTATCCAGTCAGTATTAAATTTAGAGATAGTAGTTTAGATTTGGTGGTTAAAAACGATAGTGTTAACATGACCATTGTATATTTTGAAGGTGCAGGGACAAAGGAAAGCCCATACAAAGTGTACCGTCAAAGAGACTTTGAAAACATTTCAACATATATGCATTATGAGTCATCGTATGTAACCCTAGATCCATATGAGTTTTTGGGAGAAAATAGATTAAACGCATACTTTAAGCAAACTTCTAACTTCCAAGTAAGTAGAAATATGCAACCTATCTGCAAGCCTAATGCAGAGGGCTATGGGGCGTTTGGTGGGCATTACGATGGAGCAGGCTATACTATCTCCGTTGTGGAAACTATAAATATTAATAACGCCTACGGACTCTTTTATGCCCTGGTAGGTGGTGTAATAGAAAACTTGGGCGTAAGCATGGATATGAGAATTAATAGCACTGCGGAGTCTAAAAATGTGGGTATGATAGCTAGTAAGATTAGCGATAATTCTACTATTAAAAACTGTTTTGCATATGGAAGAGTATCAGTAACCGGTGCTAATGTTTTTGGACCATTAGTAGGTTATGCATCAAATTCTTTAATAGCAGAAAGTTACGTGGATGTGACAATTTCTATAACTGATGCAACTGGTATGATAGGTGGAGCAGTAGGGCTTCTTGCATCCAGTTCATATGTGGAAGCGGTATATTCAACTAGCATGATTTCTGTCAAAGAAAGTGTGCTATATAGCGACTTATTACCACTAGACGAGGTTTTAGCCGTAGGAAACATTGCGGGTTACACAGAATTAGTAGGAGAGTCGCCTGCAGAAAAAGATAACTTGTATCTTGAAAACGTGCTAGCCGTAGATGGTATGCCTATTGATGCTACACCTGTTGCAAATATTGCAGATTATACGTCCTTAAAAATGCTTCAAAAGAGTGCGGTATATTTCAGAAACGCAATTGAACCTGTGCTTGTTGCTGTGGACTATCCTAAGACTTTAGGGCAATTAGTTGATGGCAGAGCTATGAGCAAAGCTGCTGGTCTTTTTGTATTGGGAAGAGGAACGCTAGATTCGCCGTTTATAATGGACACAGCAAGTAAGCTAGAGCTAATTAATAGAATTCCATGGGCAATCTATCGTCAAATTACGGATATCGTAATAAGTGGCTCGATACCATCTTCCTATGCCAAAGAAATACCTTTTGCAGGTCAGTATGATGGCAATCATAAGTCTATTGCAAACATAAAAATAACTGAAGATACTAATAAGAATATCGGATTTATTGGTGTTTTAGTGGGACAAGTTCGTAACCTGAAACTTGTGACTTCAGAAATTAGCATAAGTACTGGATTAAATGAGGTTAGAGCGGGTGTTTTGACTGGGTTTGCGTTAAAAGGTGCGATTATAGAAAATATCATAGTAAGTGGCCATGTAGAAATAACATCAACAAATGCAGAAGGAACCTATATATTGGCAGGAGGTGTAATTGGCGTTATTGACTCAAGCTCAGCTAAAGACATTATAAGCTTGGCTAGCGTTGTTATAAACGGACCTGATTATGCCATTGCAGGCGGGGTAATTTCTCAAGTACAAGGCACTAGTGTATTAAACAACCTAATTTCAATTTCGACATCTACCATTTCGTTTGAAAAGCAAGGAACTGTAGGTAGGGTGTCTGCCAATTTAATGGGCACTAACATTTCAGCAACTGGTTTACATAGCATAAAAGAAAACATTTATACCAATGGAAGACTGGCTGCAGGTACCGCAGTATCATATGCAAATGTCAGTATAATTGGAGATATAGTTGCAGATTATGATCTTATAGCGGGGGATGGTTCTAACATCAAAATTGGTGGAGTAAAGATTAAAGAATTACTTCCTGGTCTCTATCCTTTCAGTGGTGGTAACGGTACTATGCAAAACCCATTTAGGATATCTACGTATCCCGAACTATTGAGAATTGGAGACTATATGTACGCAAATTTCGTCCTAACTGAAAATATAATCATAGGAGATTTAAACGGTGACGGCGAGTTAACGGCAACTGATAAATACAAATATAACTATAAACCAATAGGCGCTGGAATAGCATTTACAGGTACTTTAAATGGAACTAGTAAGAAGTTAGTGGCGGGGACTTTACGTAATGTAACTCATAGCATTATCGGACTTACAGACTCGCTCTTTGAATATAACTCTGGGCTGGTGTACAACATAGGCTTGACGGTTGATTATAGTATGTACGCAAGAAGCGAAGACATTCCTACTTCTAAGAAGTATGAAGTGGATGGAGAATTGGTAACTGCTGCAAAAGTGTCTGATGGTAATGATGTTATGTATGGCGCAGTTGCCAAAATAAATAGAGACGGACATATAAGAAATGTGACCGTAGAAGGAAGTATTTTTATTCACTTGAATGGATATGGTAGAGCATATGTTGGAGGTATCTCAGGCATAACGTACAAAGGAACGTGTATAGCAAACACTGTGAGAGTGGACATGGATATAAGGGGCGGAATTTTGGAGCTCGGTGGTATTTTTGGAAGTGTTATAGGTTCGGATTCCAGCCTTTCGTATATGAACACGCAAATAGTAGAGGGTGAAATTTCTGCATTTGGAGCCAGTATATCTGCAGGAGGATTAGTAGGTAATGTCAAAGTCAATATTGATGCTAGTTATGCAACACCTCTTCCACCTCTAGATATGGTGATATACAAAAATGGAGAACAAGCAGTACCGATTTGTTACGGATATTCACGTACTGCTTA
>JAAZLE010000095.1 GCA_012799455.1 Clostridiales bacterium
AGCTGTTCCAATACTATTAACAGAACTTGGTATTGAAACTACTGTAAGTTCACCACAAGATTCAAAAGCGCTTGGCCCTATACTTAAGAGTCCATCTGGAAATACAAATGCTGGGGATGCAGCAATTGGCACTGTCTTAAAAGCTTGTGCTCCAATACTTTGTAACCCTGCTGGTAACGTTACAGATGTTAAATTCCTACAATTTAGGAAAGCTCCTGGCTCTATTGATGTAACTGAGCCTGGTATTACAAGCGGTAGGTCAACCGCATCAAAAACTTTAGCTTCAGGACATCTTATTAATTTTTCACCATTGTATGAGTATAGTATTCCATTTGTTGCAGAGTACGAGGTATTACTTCCATCAACTGTAAAGCTTGTAAGCTTAGGACAATTATCAAACGCACCAGTTGCGACAGAACTTAGAGCTGGCCCTACAGTCACAGTCGCTAGCTCGCTTGCACCGTTAAAGGCAGAAGCACCAATAGATGTTACATTCTTAGTATCTATTGCAGTAATTTTATTTGCACTCTTGAATGCATTTGCTGCTATTGTCGTTACGCTGTCTGGTAATACAATATTACCACCTGCATAATTTTCAAAAGCACTTACGCCTATTGTTGTAATTCCAGTTCCCGCAAATGAAACATTGCTTGTAACGTCAGCAAAAGCTCTTGCTCCTATGGTAGTTACGCTAGCTGGTATTACTGTTGACCCTAAGTTTACGCAGCCACTGAAAGCTTCGCTTCCAATAGATGTTACGCTATTTGGGATACTAACCAGCGCTCCTTTGTATCCTTTAAATGCACCTGAAGGAATTGTCTCAATTGTAGAATCCGCTGCAAAGAAGATGTCTGCAGTCACATTCTTAAACGCTCCACTCTCAATATTAGTAACTGTTTTTGGTATATGTATAGCTGTTAAACCAGTACAGTCTTCAAAGGCATGCGCAGGAATTGTTGTAGTTCCTTCTGCGATATATATAGTCTTTAAACTTGCAGGAATTGTCGCGCCAGTGTAGTAAGATCTGCCACCAAAGTAGTAACGCAAGTAATAGTTTGTGGTTGCGCTATACGGACTTGATAGAGGTACTGTTATTGTATTCAAATTTGAACAACCCGCAAATGCATCTAAACCTATGGTTGTAACTGTACTTGGTATTACAATGTTCGTTAAACTGGTGCAACCATCAAATGCATTGTTTTCTATTTCTGTTACGGAATCTGGAACAACAAATGTTGTACCTGCGTATTCACTAAACGAGTAGGCCGTTATCTTAGTTGTAACCGATTCGGTGGGGAAAGTAACATCTGCTGAAGTTCCTGCAAACACGTCCATTCCTAGATAACTTATACTTGCTGGCACTACTATATCTGTAACTAGACCAAGTTCGGGGGTGTTTGTCGTATTCATAGCTTCACTTTCTAACCCTACTACTTCATATCCTTCGATTGTGCTAGGTATCGTTAATGTACCGCTGATTGCAGGATTATCGATGAACCCAGTTATGGTTACTTTGTTAGTATTTGGATCTACGACATATGTAAATACAGTCCAATACGCGTATAATTTTAGTCCCTCTCCCGTTAACTGTTTTTTCCACACAACAAGAGATCTTAGTGTATCCGTATAGTACTTCACGCCTGTTGCATGTTGCATATGCACCTGTGAAATATCCTCTAAATTCATGCCCGCCTTGGTGGGTTTTGTAACTCTTGGCATATCATGGTCATATTTTGCAACTAAAGTAGTTGTTTCGGGATTTGCGCCCGTACCATTAACAAGTGTAATTATAGATTCATCAGGAACCCATTGTGCGTATATATTAACAATACCGCCTTTTGCAGAAGTTAATTTGGTTACTGCAGCAAGGTTGGTTATATATGTTCCTGTGCCATCAGCTTTTAAGTTCCATAGCTATCATTTATATGGTTTTTTTCTAATTTTTAGTGAGTTTTTTAATTATTCAAAGCTATAAAAACCTTCCTTATCCTACACATTACTGCTGCCCAAAATTGTTGCCTTGCTTGTTTTTAGCGTTTTAAGCAACTCTATTTATATGCGCTATTCTTATTCTTGATTTAGATGTGCGTGCGTGATACAATAAAACCATTGTTAATAACACGCATACGTGTAGACTGACAAATCGACCAACCCATAGGGTAAGCCCTATTGGTTGGTTATGATAGATTATAACGGATCATACGGAGGTAAACATGGTTCCGATTATTATAGACATAGTAGTAGTTTTGATAGTTGTGCTTTTTTTGGTCTTAGGCATCAAGAGAGGCCTTATTAAAACGCTACAAGGATTTTTATCTTCCATCATAGTTATAGCACTAGTTGTAGTTTCACTAGTACCAATCACTAACCTTGTTATAAACGGAACAGAATGGGATAACCAACTTGCTCTAAAACTCGAAACCTCCTTTGCAGACAAGATTCCAAACGCATACGCAAATATTTCTTATTATGATTTGTATGAGACTGGTGAAGAAGTACTTGTATATGAAATAAACAACCAAAAACTTGACTATGAAAATATTTTTGAAGGTTCTACTCTTAAGTTTTTAGGAATTGGAAAACTACTTAAACCACAAATCGAAGGACAGTTAAAAGCTGACAATGGCCCTGAAGAAGTTTTACTCATAAGTGTTTTAACCGAAACTGTAACAAAGTATATTTTCCTAGCAATAATGTCGATAGTATTGCTTATTGCTTACAAATTAGTGTTCTGGATAATATTTAAACTTCTAGACAAGTTGTCAAGCAATCTTTATATTATGCATTTCTTGAATAAGACTCTCGGTGCTATAGTGGGATTTTTACTTGGCGCCGTAGTTATTCTAATTATTACTACTATTATACAACTACTCTCCCCACTAGACTTTATGACACCAGTAAATGCACACCTTGAGCAAACTGCACTCACAAAGTTCTTAATGGATAACAATTTCTTACTAGCTTTTGTGCAAAAATATGTAGATATTAGTAAACTCACTGCCATCCTACCAAAGAAAGAATAGTGAGTCTTTTCGTTAAACTATTTTAGTTAATTCATATGCATAGCGCTTTTTATGCGCTAAGGAGTTTATGGTATGAAAACAATTGGAAATCTTATAATCGGTATTTTAATAGGTATAGTTTTAGTAGTTGGTGGTACAGCAGCAGGTTTTGCTATACTATGGACCAAAGAAGGTGCAGTTGGCACCACAATGGATTTAGTCCACAATTACTATGGTGAATTTCCTATGAACCCTGATGAAGATATTAGAAAACTGAGCTTAGGCTCGTATGTAACTGAAATTTTAAATATGGTTTCAGATATTGGTTCGGTTGAGGTCTCACATTTTGAAAAAGTCACCGGAACTCAAGCTGTCTCTAACGCAATATCCGATATACTCGGCATTGAAGCTGAGGTTATCAGGCCTGCAAAGTTTTCAGATTTAGGAGCGACTATAACTGACAACTTAACGGTTAGGGTTATGCGAGAAAAATTTGAGGTCGCCCTTCCTGACATGCCTGTTTTTAGAGATGATGTGTTTTTAGACTCCTCCTTGAGCGAAGCTTTTGGTAATTTAGACAATTATCCTTTAGACCAATTTGTCATTGTCGTATACGATGAAGACCCTGCAGAAGCTGGAGAAAAAAGCCCGCAACTTTTACAATCCTTAGGAAAAACTATCATAACAGAACTCAGCAACAACTTTGGTGAAATCTTAGATGATATGCTACTTAAAGAACTCTTAACCATAGATGAAAGCTCAAATAAAATCCTTCACTATCTAAAAGACACAAAGATTTCAGAGCTTGATGCTGCTTTTGGTAGTATGAAATTAAGAGATGCTATAACAATAAATGAAGATTCTCATAAAGTTATACAAAAACTAGCTGATAGCTCGCTCGACTCATTAAATGACACGGAGTATGTAACTGGTATAGTAAACAGTTTAAATTTAGGAGATTTTGTACAAGTTACCGCTGAGTCAGATCCTATTCTTATAGCACTTAAAGACACTGCGGTTGGTGATCTTGATGAAAAAATTCCAACACTAACTGTAGCTGAAGTGTTTAAAAACCCATATAACGGAGTGCTTTGCTTAATTCCCGATGACACAATTTTGCAGGACATCCCTACTGCACTTTCTAGCGCAGTTGAGACAGCCTCTCTTTACACTCTTGTTGCAACTGGAGTTTTCGAAATAGACACCCCAAAGGTGAAATCAAGAAACGTTATATACAACGCCACTGTTGAAGATATAGTAAATGCTTTCGCTAATGAAAGACTGCCTTCTGAACAAGCAGAATTTGTTGTGCTTTATGACACATCCCTACCCGACTGGTATGCAGGCGATATAAGATTCCATATGCCCTCCCCGCCAGCCCCTCTTTTTAAAGAAGTTAATTTAGCGGACTTAGCAGCTAGCGGTTACATAACTAAAGTAACAAAAACTATTAACGGAGTTGACACACCTGGTGTATGGAAAATTACACAAACCACCCTAAGTAATCTATGGGGGCTTAATAGTCCTGCAAAGAATGCCACTGTCTTTTTCCCGGTTGGGAATATTAATATTGTTATAGAAGACGAGCCTGAAAATATAGAAAATACATTTGACAGAACGTTTAGCTTCCATATGGATTATCTCAATGACCATTCAGATACATCTAAAGTATTAATTGGTAACAACATAAAGATAGTAAATGATAGAGGCGGATATATGTCATGTATTGGCGCAACAGGACATGTGTTTGCTGATGCTGATGCAGTTAATAATTTTACGCAACTAGTTCCTTTAACTAATGAACCAGTAATAGAACGTAATATGGTAAAGAAAAATGTAGATGATATTAGTCTTCCTAACATACTTATTGAATATGACCCAGTAGATGCGTAATATAACTACAACATAAGCAGTACTATATATAACAAACGAGAGTAAGTAATTTCTATTTACTCTCCTTTTATTAAGGAAAGCATGAATATTAATATACCAGCAAATGTAAATCTAAAAAACCACCTCGAGTCCCTTGGGTATATGTTTCCTTGTGGAGGAAAAGGACTGTGTGGAAGATGTAAAATAGAAGCTCCCCTTTTAAAACCCACAAAATTAGATAATAGATTTTTAACTAAAGACCAAATTGATGCTGGGATTCGTCTTGCTTGCGATAAATTTGTAGAAAAGGCGATTAGTATAGAATGTGATTTTCAACTAAAACCAAAACACAATAAACCAGAAGATCCTTGCGCATATGCTATTTTTAATGATGATTTTACTGAAATTGGTCTTTTAGACGATGGTGTAATTATTGATAATATTATTCTCGAAGCTAAAGAGCCCTCAGCTAACTCTTTAAGAGCACAGTTTAACTCAAATGTCATAGAACTGTTTGAAAAATATGATATCGCAAAAGCTGTAACCATCGTATTTATAGGAACCTTTGAAAGAATTGAAGCGTTAACAAAACTACCGCTTCCAATAACATATGGAGAAATGTATGACGCTATAGATTTTCAACTACCTGGAGAAAACTTATACATCCCCCCTGTTCCAATCAAAAATATTGCAAGCTCAGATATTATTGAACTTCTAGATACACCTGATAATACCCTTTTAATAAGTGGAAATTCTTTCTTCTTCACAGGACATGATATCGTTTGTGTTAATATAGGTAAAAACCCTAAAGATAACCTGCCCAATAATATAAATAACACACCCTATATAGACTCTGACTTTAAGCGGGCATATATGGCAACACTTAAGTATTTTATACATAAGTTTAATCCTAAAGACATAATAACTTTTGAAAACAACCAAGTGACAATAAACTGTGGAGCTCGAATCGTTGAACGAAGAGCTAGATATTTAGCAGCAGAACTCACAATTAGTAATAGGAAAAAAGCTGCTTTAAACAAAATCGCAACCCGCTGCGTCTCCATTTCTCTTCCTGAAACTGATGAATGGCAAAGTTTTTTTACAAATATAAAAGACTATTAAAATATTACAATTTTGATAACACAATTTATGCTACAATATTATTATCCTAATTAGCGAGGAGGTCTTTTTTATGATTATTTACTATAGCGCAACTGGAAACTCTAAGTGGATTGCTAACCAAATAGCTAAAGGCACTTCGGATACTGCTAAGAGTTTAACAACTCTTGTCAGGCAAGGAGTAACTCCTGAAAGCCTAGTAATAAAAGATAAAATAGGGATTGTATTTCCCGTCTATGCATGGAGAGCACCAAAGGTTGTGGTCGACTATATAAAACGTTTAAATATCCCTGAAGGAGTATATAAATATGCAATTGCAACGTGTGGTGGACAAGCTGGTAAAACCATGAAATATCTAAATAAAGACTTTCCTACAGATGCCGCATGGTCACTTCTGATGCCTGATAACTATATCCGCATGTGGGATATAAACCCTAAAGAAGAAATGCTAAAAAAGATAAATTCATCAAAAGAAAAACTACCTAAAATTATAGATGCGATAAACAACAAACAACACGTCATCGATGTAGAAGAGGGAGGGTGGATTGCCCCCATTCTATCCGGTATTGTAAACTGGGGCTTTGTGACTTTTCTTAACAGCGCAAAAGGTTATCGTACCGATGATACCTGTACGGGCTGTGGCGTTTGTACTACCCAGTGTGTATTTAATAATATCTACCTAGATGAAAACAACCGCCCTGTCTGGGGAGATAAATGTAACCAATGCGGTGCTTGCATTCATAACTGCCCAGTAGCTTGTATTCAGTATAAAAACAAAACTCAAAAACGAGGAAGATACAATCTGTACAGAGATTACAAAGGCGATAAGTAAATTAGCAAAACGCTAGTTTAGAAACCATGTTTAACTAATTTGGTTTACATAATATGAACATAAATAAGAGTCGCAAACATCGGCGACTCTTGTTTATTAGTCAACTTGTTGGCACTTTATTTAATTACTATCCATCGATTATTGTTACCATTGGTTTCTTGCGTAATATATCCTCTTTCCTTGAGAGATGTTAAATATCTTTCTGCTGTACGTTTACTTCTATCAATTATTACGGATAGTTCATTTGCATTTATTGTGGGATTTTTAAGCAATTCTTCAAGAATAATTTTCTCGATAGCATTCACTTCAATATTAACTGATATATTTTGTGTTTTAAGTACCTCTTTATTAAAAGGTATCGTTACCATAATATAGTTACTGCTTATATCAAAAGCTTCCTTTCCATATTTATCAATTATTATTGGAATTCCATGACCTGTATGATCAACAATATCTAATTGACTGAATATTTTCATTAGCTGTGTGTTTCTAGGCTTGCTGAATCCCTTATAAAATTGCTCTTCAGTCAACCCAAAAGGCAGTCCTCCGTGTGACAATATTTCAATTCTATCGCTATAAAATGAGACTTGAGGTTCTGCAATGCTCCAATCATTATGCACAATTGCGTTAACAACTGCCTCATTTACGCTATTATAATCATATAAATATGTATCAACCCTCGGTCTTACCGATGTGTCAGTTTTACAAATATTTTCAGCCTGCATTCTATTCATCAACTGGCGCAAGCCAAATAATATTGACTTATTTCCATAGTCACTCCTTTGGGACATGCTGGCCTTGGTAGTTCCACTAAATTTTACAAAAATTAATGAAAACCTATTATTGTCAGATAAAAGTTCTGCCATAATATTATACTGACCACTTGAATTAATTAGTTTTAAATTAGACTCAAAAGTATCTTCATTTAACTTATACCCTTGTTCTAAATAGTAATTCTTCAAGGTCAAAAATGATAGCCTTGGCAAATTTGTTGGTGCTGAAACCATCAAATCTTCATCAAAAAATTTTTTCTTGTAACGTTCATTAATTTGGTCAACACTCATTTCTCTACACGAAGATCCCACTCTTATTGGGCAGCCTACGCTTGAAAATCCATATTTTTTTATGCAGTATATCGGATTAATTCCTTTCTTTATACTGATGACAATAATTGGCTTCCCTTCCATAATTTGAATTTCTGTAGTAACAATATCTGTTGCTACAGGTTCTATTTGTGTTGTTATAATATCAGCAATAAGCCTAAGTGTTTCATCTATCTTTTCTGCTCCAATTACAGTACCATCATTTTCTATTCCGATGTATATTTTGCCACCATCAGCATTAATAAATGCAACTATCTCTCTTACTAATTGATCATTATATTTGGATTTTAATTCAATTTTATTTGATTCAATTATATTCATAACATGCCTCCATGTGCGATTAGAAGATTAGCAGTTATTAACGGTTTTTAATCTTCTTTTTATTCCATTTTTATTATATACAACACTGCGACATTTTTCAATATTTTTGCGACATTTTTTGTCGCAATGGGTGTTTTTTATTATTTTGGTATATTTTCTACTTCTTGTTTTTATATGCAGGAAAAATTTTACGACAAACTCTTTGAGTTGCGACATTTTTGAGAATTTTTGCGACATTTTTTGTCGCAATGGTGTCGCTTTGTCGTTATTTATGACATAATCGTAAATAAAACAGCTCTTTAATCAAGCCATTTGCTTCTGTTGTTTAATAAATGATCGTTAGCTAAAATTATCTTTTAAAAACTGTAAGGCCTCAAGGTATCCGAGAAACCCCTTACCGCATATTGTCTTATTGGCGTATAGGGATATATAGGAGTGCTTTCTAAACTCTTCCCTTTCAAAAATGTTCGATAGATGGACCTCTACGCATGGTAGTCCTACTGCCTTTAATGCATCTAATATAACCACGCTTGTATGAGTATATCCTCCAGCATTAATAATTATTCCATCATACTTCCCCAACGCTTTTTGAATATATTCTACTATCTCCCCTTCAAAATTGGACTGCACACAAGTGACGGAGACACCCAACTCCTTAGACTTATCTTGTATGTCTTTTTCAAGATCTGAAAGCGTTTTACTGCCGTAAATTTCTGGTTCTCTAACACCTAACATGTTTAAATTCGCACCATTAATAACAAGGATTTTCATATGACCCCCTTTTATTTAAATATTTCCATAAATTTATCGTATGTGTTTTTTATGGCCTTTTCAAGTTCTCCATTATTTTCAACCGTATATGTTGAAAAAGTTTTATATATTGGTTCTCTTTGTTTTAGCATGTCTGATAAGTTATTAGACTGGCTTAAAGGCCTTCCATCTATCTCTAACTTCTCTATATCTCTTTTTATGTAAACTATTATGCCGTTTCGTGCAAGAATGTTTCTATTTTCTTCTTTTAAAACCGCCCCACCACCAAGAGAGATAATAGAGCCTTTTAAATTGCCAACGCTACTAATGACTTTACTTTCAAGGTCTCTAAAATACTTTTCGCCCTTTTCTTTGAATATTACAGGAATGCTTGTGTCTTCTATTTTTATAATCTCATCATCCGTATCGTAAAAAGGTCTTTTCATTAAGTCAGCAAGAGCTTTTCCTATTGTGCTTTTCCCGCACCCAGGCATACCTATTAATACGATATTGTACATTTCCTTTTTTATACTATTTATTACCGATTGCGCATCGTTTTTTGGAGCAATTCCGTATATTACCATTGCCTCCCTTCCTTGCTCTACTAACATACTTAAGCCGTTGTCTGAAGGTATGTTTCTTTTCTTTGCTTCCCTTACTAGATTTGTTGTTAAAGGATTATATATTGCGTCATAGACACCAGTCAGTTTCTTGAATTTAGTAATGTCTATAGGGACGCCATCTCCATTTGGGTACATGCCAACTGGCGTTGTATTAATAATTACATTAATATCTTTATAATCGTAGATGTTTTTATAGTTTATGGGACCTTTTCTTGAAACAACAATAATTTCTTTTGCATTATGCTTTTCTGCTAAATACTTAGCCGTTTTAGATGTTCCACCTGTTCCTAAAATCGCAACGACTTGACCTTCTAGTTTTATTCCTGCCGATTTAATTGCGCGTTCAATGCCTAGTATGTCTGTATTATAGCCATATAATCCATCCTCCTTTTTGACAACAGTATTTACTGCACCAATAGAGGAGGCTTCCTCACTTATCCCCTTTAGATACTTCATAATTTCTTGCTTGTACGGAATGGTCACATTAAAGCCGTGATAAGAATTATCGGTTATAAACTTTTCTAAAGCTTTTTCATCTTCTAATTCCACAAGAGAATAACCATCCAGCCCAAACCCCTTGTATATCTCAGGGGATAAAGAGTGCTTTAAGGTTTTTCCTATTAAACAATATTTTCCTAAATTCATTTTATCCATAATCATCTAAATAGTTTGATTTGCTACATTACTTCCGAGTAGCCTCCTAAAAACACAAACTTATCGTTTATATTTTCGAGCTCTGCAATCAAGTTCTGTACTTCTTTCCTTGCTAAATTTGCTTCAAAATCAAAGTAGAACGAAAACTCAAACGGCGAGTTACTCATGGGACGAGATTCAAGTTTTGTTAAGTTTAAACCTAGTGTTGAAAACCTAGTTAACAGTTTATTTAAACTCCCCGCCTCATGTGGTAAATTTACCATAATGCTTATCTTGTTTGCGCCTTCGAACACTTTAAAATCTTTAGCAATAGCAATAAACCTTGTAAAATTACTATCACTGTTTTGAATGTTTGGTTCAAGAATTGAGAGCCCGTATATCCCCGCACATTCTCTTGATGCGATACAGCAAATATCATTTCTCCCGCTTTCCTTTACAAGCTGTGCAGAAACTGCAGTATTATCAACTATATTAATCTTTATATCTCCTAACCCTTTTAAAAACTCCGAACATTGAGAAATTGCTTGTTCGTGAGAATAGATTTCTTTAATATTTTCTATGCTCGCACCCTTGTTTGCGAGCAGGTAATGCTGGACTTTTAATTTAATTCCACGTACTATGTAACATTTATGTTTTCTCATAAGATCATAAACTGCGTTTACACTTCCTACTGAACTATTTTCAATAGGTAAAACTCCATATTCACATAACCCTTTTTGCACCGCATTAAAGACAGCATCCCAGTTTTTCATATGCATAATACTAGATATTTTAAATAATCTTTCTGCAGCAATAGATGCATATGATCCTGGTATTCCCTGGCAAGCAACTGTGGCGGAAATTGGAAATGACTTAAGCCCTTTTTCTAAACTTTCTTTTATCAAACTGACAGTTTTTGATGTCATGTCAATCATTTGAGATTGGTAGGCTTTACTGGTACTAAATACAGTAGTAAAAACTTCTTTAGCATACAGTTTAATATCATCGGGCATTTCGCTTGTTACCCTGTTAATTATCTCCTTTTCTCTTACACTGTTTTCAATGGGCGTGTTGTTTTCCTTTTTCACTTCTGCTACAGCTCTCGCTATTTCCATCCGTTTTTTGTACAAAATAGCAAGTTGATCATCGATGTTATCAATTTCGTCCCTTAATTTCTTGAGCTCCATATCCTTACTCCTCGTTCTAATAAAATCTTTTATATTTAATACTTATTTACATTATAATGCTAACAGCCTCAAACAAATTAGGCATTATCTAACATACAATCGTATATAGCAAGAGCCACCGCTGCTTCAACTACCGGAACAGCTCTCGGCACAATACATGCATCATGTCTTCCTTTAATCTCAATGGTTGTGTTTTTCTTGCTTTCTAAGTCTACTGTATTTTGTAAAACACCAATAGATGGAGTGGGTTTAATAGCTACTCTTAGAGTTATTGGCATACCATTGGACATACCTCCAGTAATGCCACCGTTATTGTTTGTTAACGTAACTACGTTTCCATCTTTATATTGGTAAGCATCGTTTGCCTTACTTCCCTTCATTTTTGATATATCAAACCCAGCGCCGAATTCTATACCTTTAACTGCAGGGATTGCAAATATTGACTGCGCGATTCTTCCTTCTATTCCGTCATACAAAGCATCTCCTACCCCTACTGGCATGTTATATACTATGCATTCAATAACGCCACCTAGGCTATCTTTTTCCTCTTTAGCACGGACTATTTCCTCAGTTATTTCGCTATCACTATCTGATAGTATGGAAAGATTTTTACTATGTGCCTTTTCAATATCTTCATATCTAATATCTTGATTTTTATATGATACGGCACTAATCCCACCAATTTCAGCAATATATGCTCCAATTTTAATACCATGTTCTTCAAGCAGACCTTTTGCAATGCCACCGGCTATACATATAGGTGCAGTCATTCTACCAGAAAACCTTCCACCCCCTGATAAAAAAGCATCTCCGTCTTTTACCATCGCAGGATAATCTGCGTGAGAAGGCCTTGGTTTTTTAATTAAGTTATCATAGTCGCTTTTTTTCGCTGTTTTATTTTTTATGGCTATATGAATCTCTTCTGAAACAACCTTACCATTTTCGATACCTTTTATAAAAATGGGCTCATCTGCTTCCCCTCTAGATGTAGACCACACGCTTTTAGATGACCTTCTTCTATCTAGTAAGTTATCTATTTCGTTTCTTGATATGTCAGTCCCTAATGGCACACCTGTTAAAAAAACTCCTATTTCATCTGCGTGAGAAGCGCCATATATCTTAACTTTTATATTTTTAAAATTAGAGTACATTTACATTTCCTCCTACTTTTTTAAAGTCCTCAAAAAATGCTGGATAGGATTTATTCACACATTCTGCATTGTCTATATAACTTGGCTCTTTAGCTACTGAAGACAAAATTGTTGCAGCCATTGCCATCCTATGATCATCAGGACAGTTATATGTCGTACCTTTTGGAATACCTCCAGTAATGACTAATGTACTACCATCTGATTCACACTTAATCCCATATTTAGTTAAAAGTTTAATAGTTTCAGTTAACCTATCACTTTCTTTAGCGCGAAGTCTTTCACAGGAATATATTCTTGATATGCCGCTTGCAGTAGCAAGAGTAGAGGCTAAAACTGGGACTAAATCCGGGAAGTTTTTAGCATCGAAATCTACTCCCGTCAGCCTCCCCTTTCGTACGACTGTTCCTGTACTTTCTCTAACAACTTGAGCTCCCATTTTTTCAAGTACTTTTAAAATAACTTCATCTCCTTGATGCGAGTTTTCTACAAGTCCAGTTATTTTAATTTCTCCTGCAATACTTGCTAAACAAAACATACTAGCTGCACTACTATAGTCGCCTTCTACAACATATTCGCCACTGGAAACATAGCCGCCAGTGCCACTAACTTTATACATGTTACCATCTTCAAGTATACTTGCGCCAAAATTATTTTGTACATTTAGGGTAACATCAATATAGTTTTTAGACACCTTTTCGCCCAGTATTTTGATTTCACTGTCGCCATCTAATATCTGTAAAGCAAGTAGAAGTCCGGTAACATATTGCGAACTTATACTACCTTCTACCTCGTATTTACCTGGCAATATTTTCCCGCTAATTTCAAAAGGAAGAGTATCGCTGGACACCGTTAAGCCTTTATCTTTTAATATATTAATCAACTCAGTAATTGGTCTTTCAGACAGTCCTTTACTTCCAATAAATTTTGCTTTAATGCCCAGTGCCGCTACCACTGGGAGCAAAAACCTAAGGCTTGAACCACTGCTTCTCATATCAAGCGTAACAACTACTTCCTTTGTAGTTTTATCGCGTGGTATTGGAGTTACTGTAAACTGTGTTTCTCCCTTTCTGTCAATTTTAGCCCCTAGTTTTTCTAAAGCATTAATAGTAGCTTCTACATCTTCTCCCGAAATACGTCCGAAAATATCGGTTTCTCTGTTTGCAAGAGAAGCACAAATAAAGGCCCTATGAGCAACTGACTTTGAGGCTGGGATGTTAATAATGCCGTTAATTTTAGATTCTTTAATTTTTACTTTCATTTCTTACCTTCACATACAAATGCTGTTGTGCATATTC
>JAAZLE010000096.1 GCA_012799455.1 Clostridiales bacterium
AAGTGGTTGAAAGTGGAAAATTTTATTAGTATAATGGAGTCATAAGGAGAAAAGTATGATATTTTTTGGCGAGTATAATATACAATTGGACGATAAAAATAGGATGCGCATACCTAACAAGCTACGCTCATTAATAAACGAGCCAGTTTATATATTACATGGAACTGGCGGATGTCTTTTTGTTATGAATGAATCTGAATTTAAAAAGTTTGTAGAGCGCTTTAATCATGTTCCAATTAGTGATATAAAAGCCCAAGAGGCAATTCGTAAAATAATGTCATCTGTGTTTCCTGTTGAGGAAGATGCGCAAGGTAGGTTTGTTCTCCCCAAGAAGGCAAAGGATTACGCTAATATAAACAAACAAATTGTATTTATAGGTGCTAACAGCCGGATGGAGATTTGGGGGCAAGAAAATTATGAAAAGCAAGGTTATTTGTCTGCGGAGAGTTTTGAAACGGCAATAGTAGACTTAAAGGCATATGGTATCTAAATCTAAAAATGAGTACGAACATAAAAGTGTTTTGCTAACTGAATCCATAGACGGACTTAATATCATTCCTAATGGCATATATGTAGATGGAACGGTTGGATTAGGTGGTCATTCTGAAGCGATTGTTCAAAAATTAGAATTTGGTAAATTGTTTTGTTTTGATTTGGACAAGGTTGCTATTCGCATAGCAGGCGAAAGATTAAAAGCCTATAAAGATAAAATAGTGTTAATAAATGATGACTATAAAAACGTTAATAGGTATTTAGTAATGAATGGGGTAGAAGAAATAGATGGCATAATACTTGATCTAGGGATATCGTCGATGCAGATAGACGATGCTTCAAGGGGTTTTTCGTATATGAATGATGGGCATCTTGATATGAGAATGGACGTAGGGCGAGATTTGACTGCGTTTGAAGTTGTAAACAGTTACTCTTATGATGATTTAGTCTTTTTGTTTAGAACTTATGGAGAAGAGAGTTATGCAAATCGAATCGCACGCGAAATAGTCCGGCGTAGAGAAGTGAAAAAAATTGAAACTACTACAGAGTTATCTAATATAATTTGCGTTTCTTATCCTTCAAAGGAAAGGAAAAAGGGACATCCGGCAAAAAAAGTATTTCAGGCGATACGCATAGAGGTGAATAACGAATTAAGAGGGTTATACGAATTTATATGCGAGATTATTTTAAAACTTAAGAAAGGCGGACGTGGTGTTTTTATAACATTTCATTCTCTAGAAGATCGTATAGTCAAGCAGGCACTTCAATATTTAGCAAAGGATTGTATTTGTGATGTCAAAACCCCAGTGTGTATATGTAATAAAAGGAGCGAACTTAGGTTTGTCAATAAAAAACCAATTATTGCCAGTGTCGAGGAACTAAAAATGAATCCAAGGGCACAAAGTGCCAAGCTAAGAATTATAGAAAGAACATGATCAATTAATAATTTGAGAGGAGGTTATACTATGGTTACATTAAGAAGGGATGTTGCGGCAATGCAAAAGAATGATATATTTGATTATGATAGGTCATATGGTGAAATAACAGAGTATGATCGATTTATGCAAGAAAAAATGAAAGCGGAAAACAAATCATATTATTATTCCGCGGATTATTTTACAAAACCCAGTGAAACATATGCAATATCTGAAATGATAGCTACAGGCATAAAGCAAGAGGGTTTGCATGAGATTGCAAGCGTTGGGCGTCCTGATTTTAGGAAAGAGTCCATGTCGGCAGATAATATTGTAGACTACGATGCGTATATGATGTCTCAATTAAACAGAAAAACTCCAGAAAAAATACTTAGTAAGGAAGAGTTTTATCAAACTAAAACCAGAAAATATGCAGTTTCTAAAACAAAAAACAATAATAAGATAAGAAATAAGGTCTCCTTATCAAAAAGGGCAAAAATATTTATAGTAACTTATATGTTAGCGATAAAAATAGTAGGGATACTATTCTTTTTCCTTATATAATTATATTTTGGTAAAATTGGGTAAAGCATCCTTGGGTTTGAATTATTGCTATAAAAGCGTAAATTAGGGTTGTCTATAAAATGAAAAGCAGGATTGTGTTGCAAAAGGTGATTAGTATGTTTATATCGCTGATGATAGTATCAGCAGTAGTTGCAGTTGGGTGTATGTTCTTCAGGCCTATATGATAAGAATTGGTTGTTATACACTATAACTAGTATCTGTAAGCAAAGATTGACACAAGATGACTGGTATATTAAAATTAATATAGTCAACAAACAATAGCTATAATTGCAGCGTTAAAATAAGTAAAAATAAAGGAGATCAATGAAATCCAAAAAAGAAGCAGTTCTAAATATTGGATCTGAAAAGTTATCATTAGTTGTAATTGATGAAAAATATCCCACATCATTTATTTATGAATCATTTAAAGAATATTCAGGATATCAAAATGGGGAGTTTTTAGAAAAGCATGAACTTTTTTCGACATTAAGTTCCATGATACAGGAAAGTGAGGCTGCTATTTTTTCCAAATTAGAAAATATATTGATTGGTGTTCCTGGCGAGTTTACGATTACCAGTGTTAGAGATGTGCAAACGCAATTATCACAAACCAGAAGAAAGGTTCAACCCAAAGATGCGCAGGGATTGTTGTTGCATGCGGCCCCAGAGGCAACAGATAAGTTTATTCCAATCAATGCCTCTCCCATATTTTATGTATTAGATGGTAATGAAAAAACATTGAATCCTGAGGGTAGTTATGCGCAGTGTTTAGGAGCTAAGGTATCGTTTATTTTGTGTGAAAAATATTTTATAGATCTATTTTCTAGCATATTTGAGTCGATTGGTCGAAAAATAGAATATACTTCTACCTTGCTGGCAGAGACTATGTTTTTGCTACCGCATACGGCAAGAGACAAGGGCGCGTTTTTACTCGATATAGGATATATAAGCACATCGTTAGCTTATTCAAAGGGGGACGGTATACTGTTTTTAAAGTCTTTTTCCTTAGGAGGAGGTTTTATTGCTGCGGATTTAATGGAAGTTTTAAAAATACCATACGAACATGCTTATGCTTTAAAATCGAAAATTAACTTAAATTTAAATCCTATTAATAGCGACATGTACTATATAACCGTTAATGATGGGAATTATGCCTACCCAATCAAAAAGGTTAACGAAATTGCAACTGCTCGGGTTCAAGACATATGTAGCTATGTCAAGCAGGCGATCGGGTTATTACCCTATGACGCCCATGAGTTTACAACTGTATATTTAACCGGTTCGGGATTTGATAATGTGGTGGGTAGTCGAGAAATACTTTCAAAAATCATAGAGATGAATGTCGAAATTGTAGGTCCTTCGCACATTCAATATGATAAATTAAGTTATGCGGGGTTGTCTTCTTTGCTAAGTTTAAAGAGATCTCAAGCTAAAGTGAGTTTTGGGAGCAAGATAAAGAGTTATTTAAAGAATATATTTAGGAGGGGCTAATAAAATGGCTACAGCAACAGGAACGGCAAATATTAAAGTAATTGGTGTTGGGGGTGGTGGCAATAATGCTATCAATAGAATGATTTTTGCAGGGGTTACTTCATGTACTTATATAGCAGCAAATACGGATATGCAGGCGCTAAATATGTCTCATGCTCAAATTAAATTACAATTAGGAGCAAATTTAACAAAAGGACTTGGTGCTGGTTCTGATCCTGAGATAGGAAAGAGGGCAGCGGAAGAAAGTAAGGAAGATATAAGAGAACTAATAGAAGATGCCGATTTGCTATTTATAACAGCGGGCATGGGAGGAGGCACAGGAACGGGAGCAGCTCCAGTTATTGCTGAAATGGCGAAAGAATTAGGGATATTAACAATTGCTGTTGTAACTAAGCCTTTTGAGAGGTTTGAGGGCCATGTAAGGATACAGAATGCAGAAAAAGGAATAGAAGAGCTGCGTAAGCACGTGGATACACTTTTAGTCATCCCAAATGAAAAGCTACAACAGTTTATGCCAAAGGGGACTCCGTTTATTAAGGCTTTCCAAGCTGCAGATGACGTTTTGCGTCAAGGGATACAAGGAATTACAGAGATAATCATGACTCCATCGTTAATTAATCTGGATTTTAATGATATAAAAAGCATTATAAAAAATCAAGGTTATGCTCACATAGGTATTGGGCGCGGAAAAGGCGAGAGGCGAACGTTCGATGCGGTTAAGCAGGCCGTACAAAGCACGTTACTCGAAACAAATATTTCTGGCGCAAAAGGCATTTTAATCTATGTTGCAGGAGACCAAGGGCTTACGATGGATGAGGTTTATGAGAGTGTTGGACTTATACGAGAGGTTGTTGCTCAAGATGCTAAAATTATCTTTGGGATGGGTATTGATGATAATTTGGCTGGCGAAGTAGTGATTACGGTAATAGCAACAGGATTTCAAACGAAAGCGGACGGAACTAGCAAAAACGCGAGCCCGGTTATGCAGAGGCAGTTTTTCACAGAAAGAGAAGAAATGGATAAGAAAATGAGTCTAATGTATGGCTATAGCAATGAACAGTCTGGGTCGGAGGTTGTAGAAAAAGAGAAGAACGAAGTCCAACAAAGACAGGTGGAGTCACAAGACGAGTTTAATCCTAGACTGAGTGTATCTTCAAGCAAACTCCCCCCATTTCTTCAAAGACTTCAAAAAAACAAATAACACCCACTAATATTGTTTTTTATTACGAAAAAGCAGTTAAGATAGAATAGTTATGAAATGTCCATATTGTGGTAAAAATAGAAGTAAAGTAATTGATACCCGTTTAACAGACGATAATCTTGCAGTGAGGCGTAGGCGGGAATGTGAAGATTGTAAGAGAAGGTATACGACATATGAAAAAGCAGATGTCACGCCTATTTTCGTTATCAAAAAGAATGGGACTAGAGAGAGATTCAATATAGACAAAATTAAGATTGGACTTATTAAAGCTTGTGAAAAACGTCCCGTTTCTGCAGAGAAAATTGAAACACTGGCAGCTGATATCGAGAGAAATATTTATAATTCTTCAGCGCAGGAGATTTATTCACAAAAAATAGGAGAACTGGTTATGGAAGGATTACGTGACTTAGACTCTGTTGCGTATGTTCGTTTCGCATCAGTACATAGAGATTTTTCGAGCTTAGATGTTATGGAAGAAGAAATTAAGCGTATAAAAGAAAGAGCTAATCAAAAAGATTAACTTTCATTTGGTTTTGGTCTATTAATGCAAAATTGTTTACTACACTGCGTCACAACTTTATTTTGCGTGCGCGATTTATTGACAAAAATTTAATTATTTGTTAAGTTATTATCGAGTTGATTGGACGGTTACACAAACGTGAGGAAAGTCCGAGCATCATAGAGCAGAATGGCAGAGAAATCCTGCTGAAGGCGACTTCAAGGAAAGTGCAACAGAAAATAACCGCAGTTTTTACTGTAAGGGTGAAAAGGTGTGTTAAGAGCGCACCAGCAGTTTGGCGACAAAATTGGCTGTGTAAACCCCATTCGATGCAAGAAATAAGATAATGAGTTGCTCGCTCTTCTTATTAATTCGCTAGAGTTGTTTGGTGACAAATGACCAAGATAGATGACCGTTTAAACAGAACTCGGCTTATAGATCAACTCACAAATAATAAAGATTTGCAGTTTAAATTACGCATAATAATTGCAAAAATAATTTTTATATTTTTGGAATAATAGGCAAGTACAATGATGGATTTTTTTAAAGACATGAGAAAATCAGGTGCTCCGTTAAGTGAGAGAATGCGCGCAACCGACCTGAGTCAATTTATTGGTCAAAAGCATTTAATCAAAGAGGGATCATTGCTTTTTAGGGCAATTATGGCAGACAGATTAGGTAATTGTATATTTTATGGACCTCCTGGATCTGGTAAGACAACATTAGCCCATATTATTGCCATTACATCAAATGCTGAGTCTGTATATCTAAATGCTGTTTCCTCGGGAGTTTCAGATGTAAAAAAAGTAATCAGTGAAGCTATTAATAATCTAGAGTTATATGGTAAAAGGACGTATTTGTTACTAGATGAATGCCATAGATGGAGTAAAGCTCAGTCGGATTCACTTTTATCCGCAATGGAAAAAGGTGAAATAGTGTTTATTGGTAGTACTACAGAAAACCCGTATGTTAGTATGACGCCCGCAATTGTAAGTAGATGTCGTGTTTTTGAGTTCTATGAACTGTCAACGGAAGAAGTTCTACTTGGTCTTAATAGAGCTTTAACTGATCCGATACGTGGTTTAGCTAAATATGCTATAGATATTGCACCTGAGGTATTGAGACATCTAGCAATTTCTAGTAATGGTGACTTAAGGGTAGCTTTAGATTCGTTAGAGTTAGCAGTAATTACAACTCCAGTGGATGTAAATTTAAATAAAACTGTATTAACACAAGAAATTATAGAAGAAGTTACACAAAAGAGAGTCATCACTATGAATGAAAGTGACTATTATGACTTTTTAAGTGCATTTTGTAAAAGTATTAGAGGGGGTGATCCTGATGCTGCAGTTTATTACTCAATGCGAATTTTAAACGCTGGATACGACCCTAGATTATTGGCTAGAAGATTAATAATACATGCTGCAGAAGATGTCGGATTGGCTGATACTAATGCCTTAAGCGTTAGTGTTAATGCACTAACTGCAATTGAAAAAATAGGGATGCCAGAGGGTGCTATAATATTAACTGAAGCGATAATATATGTTTCGCTTGCCCCTAAATCAAATTCTGTTGTTAGAGCAATAGCTAAGGTAAGTAAGGTTATAGAAAAAACTGAAAAAATAACGATACCAAGTTATTTGTTAGATAATACTTATAAAAAAAATCCGGATATGAGTTATAAGTATCCTCACGATTATGGTGGTTGGGTTGAACAACAGTATCTACCGAATGAAATTAAAGATGAAAAGTTTTATATTCCTTCACATAATGGCGCTGAAGAGTTTATAATAAAAGTAAATAGAAAGAAAGGAGATTATTAAAATGTCAAAAAGTTTAAAGGGAACAAAAACAGAATCAAATTTACTGTATGCATTTGCGGGAGAAAGCCAAGCAAGAAATAAATATGATTATTTTGCAAGCCAAGCAAAAAAAGATGGATTCGAACAGATAGCTGCGATTTTTACAGAAACTGCATTGAACGAAAAAGAGCATGCAAAAATGTGGTTTAAAGCTCTTGGTGGAATAAAAGATACATATCAGAATTTAATCGCTGCTGCTGCGGGTGAAAACGAAGAGTGGACAAAAATGTATAAAGAGTTTGCAGAAGTAGCAGCAGAAGAAGGATTTTCGGAAATAGCAGAGCAGTTTAGAGGTGTGGCGGGTGTTGAAAAGGACCACGAAGCCAGATATTTAAAACTAGCAGACAATGTCAAGAAGGGAACTGTGTTTGCAAAATCACAAAAAGTTGAGTGGATATGTCGTAATTGTGGTCATATATTAACGGCTAAAGAAGCTCCAGATATTTGTCCAGTTTGTGATCATGCTAGAAAATATTTCGAATTGCATGCAAAAAATTATTAAAAATGCGTAAATTAGGCTTAGATATAGGGTCGGTTCGCATTGGCATAGCATTAAGTGATGCTTTAGGCATCATTGCCTCCGCTTATGAAACGTATTCAAGGCAAAACACAAATGCCGACTATGAACACATAGCGAATATATGTAAAGAGTTAGGTGTTGATAAAATAATTATCGGACTACCTAAAAATATGGATGGTACGACTGGCGAGAGAGCAGAATATTCTTTACAGTTTGGCAAAGAACTATATACCTATTTACCTAGTGGGACGTCTATTGACTATATCGATGAGAGATTAACTACGGTACAAGCGGAACGAATGTTGATTTCTCATGATGTTAGAAGAGACAAAAGAAAACAAATAATAGATAAAATTGCAGCAACTATCATATTACAAACGTATCTAGATAAAAATAATCCGTGAGTTAATGTGTGGATAAATAATAATGAAAGGTAAAATATGAACAAGTTAGATGACACGATGGAAGAAGTAATTGTATTAGTAGGAGATCAGGGTGACGAGCTTGAGTTTATTGAAGTCGCCGTTGTTGAACTGGGTGACAAGGTATACATTTGTCTAGAACCCGCTGAACCAATAGAGGGCTTTGCCGATGGAGACCTTTTAATATTTGAAATCGGACTCAATGATGAAGGTGAGGAGATTTTTATCTCCATTGATGATCAAGAAGAAGTAGATGCTGTTTTTAAAGAATTTTTGAAAATGCAAAATGAAGAAGATGAAGATTAGTAAATACATATTTGTTTGTGTGCTAGTTGTTATACTAGCCGCTATTTTTTCAATTCCTTTCGGATGCGATAAACAACAAGAAGGAGATAATTCCAATCTTGAACCCAGCAAAGATGAAGTGCCCCCTATTTATTTGTTTGATTACGCAGGGTTAACTGTTGTTACTATGGTTTTTAGAAGACAGTTAGATTCTAAAGAATTTACTGTTAAGTTTGCACTGTTTGAAGAAGATGCACCAGAAACTTGTGAAAATTTTAAAACATTAGTTTTGGCAGGGCACTATGATGGCTCACTAATTCATAGGCTAGTTAAAGAAAATATTTACATAATTCAAGGCGGAGGCTATAAGTTAGTCCCTAAGGATGATGGCTCAAACAATATGATACTTAAAAAATTAGATAGTATAGCCCCCATTACGAATGAATATAATGATAATAACGAGTGGGTAACAAAGGGAGGTAACAACACAATCCAACATGAAGCTGGCGTTATTGCTATGGCGAGAACGGACAATCCAGCAATTACTACGGATCAGTTTTATTTTAATTTTAATGATAATTTGGAGTTTAATAATAGATATGCAGCATTTGGAAAGTGTATAGATAAAGTTAGTTTATTAAACCTAGTCGAATTAGGGAAAAGCGAGACGGAAACTATTGCTGATGGTTTTGCGGATTTCCCGATTCCCATAATCGAAGTAGTGGCAGTGACTATAGATGAATAAATGTGCAAAGCTGATTGTGTATGTGTATAGCAAGCGGGCTGTTTTACATAATTGAAATACTTTTCATGCCCAATTACATTCTTCACATTATGTGCCTTATATGGTATCCTATTTTTATCGTACGTATGCAAGAGTATACGTATAAAGTATGACGGTGCGTGCAAAAGTAATAAATTCAGTTGTTCAAGCGACTTACGGGTGAAGGAAATATTTTATGGTAAAAAAATTAAAAAATGCAATATTATTTTTTTTGTTTGCCTTGTTAACATGCGCATTAACCTTTTTTATATATGCATTCAATCCACTTAAAGATACATGTTTTGCGGAAGCAAACACATATGACGAGGCTGATTTTACTGTAGATTTAAACCCGCAAAGTTATGAATATAATGCCGAGCCTCATGATTACATCGTGACTATATTATACAAAGGTGAGAATTTTAGTGATTACATAGTTAATTATTTTGAGATTGGCAACACTGATTTTTTAGATTCGACTCCAGTCCAAGCTAATAATTATGGTGTGGAGATTTACGTCAACGAGACCATAAAATGGTTTACTAGCTTAACAATTACCCCAAAACCAATTACAATTAACTATGCAGGACCGCATGAATATTCATATTCGGGATTAAAGCACGGGCGAACAATTACTGCCGTGGGAGTAATTTCTCCAGATGATGTTGGAATGCAAATTGAATATGAAGGTGTAACCAATTTAATGCCGGTTAATGAAATTCCAGTTAATGTTGACGAGTACTTAATAACAGTAACTTTAACAAATCAAAACTATGTAATTGGCTCAATAATCGGTGAAGAAACTGGGAAATTAACTATAAAGAAAACAGACTTAACAGTTAGAGCAGAGGATATAATAATACAGCCAGGAGAGACTCCTAATTTTAAGTTATTATACAGCGGATTTGTTCTTGGCGATGATGAAACTTGCTTAAAACCAGCTCCAAGTATGTCTTTTGAAGAAAAAACACCGGGCAAATATTACAAAGCCCCCTCGGGGGGGAGTTCTCCCAATTATAACTTTATATACGAAGAGAGTAGTATTATTATCAACCTAGATAAAATAGAAACAAAAGCTCAAGATCATTCATTTACATTAATAGCATTTCTAGACCCTGATTTCGATTTTAAAGTATCAAAAATCACAAGTTCAGACGAGCCTTTTAAGAAGGCTAATGAAACAATTAGAGCTAGAGGAATGGACACTTATATGGATAAAGTGATTTACGCATTCGATACTTCTCAGTCTGTGAGGGTTTCAAGAGATACAAAATATAAAATACAAATATCAGACATACAGCTTAATAACATATTTGCATACAAATTATTTATCGTTGATGAATTGGGCTTGGTTCATGAAATTAGAAAATTTAGCAGGAGTGGTGACACAATTTCGTTTACTTCTCCCGAGCTGGGAACAATATTTGTAGTAGAGATGCAATTAAGAACATATTTGATTATTGGTATTTCAGTGGGTGTAGTTTTGATCATAATAGCTTTCTTCGTTTTTACATATGTTAAATTTGTTATGGAAAAAAAGAATTTAAGTGAACAAAATCGTAGGCGTCGAAATAAAACAGAGTATAAATGGGATTAAAGCTTTTAATCATGGTTAAATGACTTGGTGTAAATTATATCAATAAATAAAACTACGCGCGCTATGCTCGTGTCATTTTGTATAAATAAAGGTATTTTATTTGTTGCAGAAAAAATGCCAGCATGATATTATAGTCAAGAATTAAACACTTGCACTTGTTCGTTCCTGTTCCTTATTAGGTGAAATGAGCAAAATAGAAAGCAAGGAGGAAAAAACAGGAGGTTTTTTATTATGTCAGTTGTAACAATGAAACAATTATTAGAAGTAGGTCTTCATTTTGGGCACCAGGTTAGGCGCTGGAATCCCAAGATGAAAGAGTATATTTATGGATCAAGAAATAATATCCATATTATTAACCTACAAAAGGCAGTAGAATTAATTGAGGAAGCATATGCTTTTATTCAGTCGGTAGCTGCAGAAGGAAAAGATATTCTATTTGTTGGCAGAAAAAAGCAAGCTAAAGATGTGATTAAGTCTGCAGCAGAACGTTGTGGTATGTATTACATAAACGAAAGATGGTTAGGTGGAACTTTGACTAATTTTGCTACTATCCGTTCAAGAATTGATAGGCTAAATAAGCTAGACCAGATGGAGCAAATTGGATCTTTTGAGTTATTACCTAAGAAAGAAGTAATGCAACTAAATAAAGAGCGTGAACTTCTTAGAAAAAACCTAGGTGGAATTCAAAATATGAGAAGTTTACCAGGTGCGCTCTTTGTTGTTGATATCAAAGAAGAGCACTTAGCGGTTTCAGAAGCCAAAAAATTAAATATACCCATTATTGCATTAGTCGATACAAACTGTGACCCAGATTTGGTCGATTACGTTATCCCAGGTAATGATGATGCGATAAGGGCAGTGAAGTTAATTTCTAATTTAATTGCGGATGCGGTTATTGTTGCTAGAGAAGGTGAAGAAGCCCTAAGTTTAAAACAAGTTGATGAAATCGATGGTGAAGAAGTTCAACCCGACGAAAAAGAAGAGAATTAATCTGCTTAAGATTAAATATTAAGGAGGTATAAACATGGCATTTACTGCGAATGATGTTAGAGATTTACGTGTGCGCACTGGCGCTGGTATGATGGACTGTAAAAATGCTCTAGTAGAAACAAATGGTGATGTTGAAAAAGCAATCGAATACTTAAGAGAAAAAGGTATTGCAAAAGCTGCTAAAAGATCTGGAAGGATTGCTTCCCAAGGTATTGTAGATAGTTACATTCATATGGGCGGAAAAATAGGAGTTCTTTTAGAAATTAACTGTGAAACAGATTTTGTTGCAAAAGGAGATATGTTTAAAGATTTATCTCATGATTTAACATTGCAAATTGCAGCAGCAAAAGCTCTTTATATTACGAGAGAGGATGTTCCACCAGAAGAGATTGAGCATGAGAAAAATATTATTAAAGCTCAAATTACTAACGATGAAACAATGGCTAATAAGCCGGAACATGTAAAGGAAAGATTTGTTGAAGGCCGCATGGAAAAGTTCTTTAAGGACATTTGTTTGTTAGAACAACCGTTTGTTAAAGATCCAAGCAAGACAGTTAATGATGTGGTTTTAGAGGCAATATCAAAGATAGGAGAAAAGATTTCCGTGAGAAGGTTTGTCAGATACGAGATGGGCGAAGGATTAGAAAAGAAGTCTTGTAACTTAGCCGATGAAGTTGATGCCGAAATCGCAAAAATGTCTAAATAATTAAAAAAGAGATACCGCGACGGTATCTTTTTTTTGGGGGTAATGTTATGGCAATAAAGTATAAAAGAGTATTACTAAAGATTTCTGGTGAAGCGCTGGCAGGTGAAACTCGGTTTGGCATAAATGAAGTTATACTAGACAGGATAGTCGATCAAGTTAAAGAGGTACATTCGTTAGGTGCAGAAATAGGGATTGTAGTAGGTGGTGGGAATTTTTGGCGTGGTAGACAAGGGGGAGGTATGGATCGCACCACTGCAGATCATATGGGAATGCTTGCAACTGTCATTAATGCATTAGCTATGCAAGATGCATTGGAAAGAAAAGGGGTTATGACGAGAGTGCAAACTGCTTTAGATATGACAAAAATAGCCGAACCATTCATTCAAAGAAGAGCTATCAGACATCTTGAAAAAGGTAGAGTTGTCATATTTGGATGTGGTACAGGTAATCCGTTTTTTACAACAGACACGGCGGCTGCCCTCCGAGCAAATGAAATTCATGCAGAGGTATTGTTGTTAGCTAAAAATATTGATGGAGTTTATGATGCCGATCCAAAAAAATTCCCTAATGCGAAAAAATATAAAACCATCACGCACCGAGAATATATTGAAAAAGGACTAACGTTTATGGATACATCTGCCGTGGCATTATGTGATGAGAATAATATTCCGATTATTGGTTTTGGATTAAATGAACACAAAAGTATAATTAGAGTTGTTACAGGCGAGCCTATTGGAACGGTTATTTCACATTAACCATATAAATAATTAAGAATATAACTCGTAGAGTATAAGAAGAGTGCTACTAAGTAAAAAGGCGGCGTGTGATACGCTGCCCTTATAGTTTCAATGTATAGTTTTAAATTTATAGCTATTCTATTATGGAGTGTGTCCATAAACATATTGTTGCATTGTAAGCTCTACGCTAAATTGGTTTGTAACTAGCCCAGGGCGCTCGACAGTAATAACTATTTGATCCCCAACATGTAATGTTTTAATAAAATCGCCTAAGGTATTTAACTGGTTGAAAACTATTGGTGTAGGTTCATCCTTTTTTCTAATGGATGTTATATAGTCGTTCTCCTTAATGATTTTGTCATTTTCAACAACATTAGCGTTATATGCGGTAACAGTTCCATACGGATTTAAGCTAATAATTACATACTTGTAAGGGCTAGTTTGACCTTTAGGAATTTGAACGGTGACTCCTAGTCTTACTTTACCCTCAACATATCCAAGGTTATTATATTCTGCTTTCCCAGAGGTTGTTATTATTGATTGAGAAACTCGATTAACATCATTAATGTGTATTGCATAACCAATACCTTCTACACCTTCTCCGATGCTTTTAGCATTTACAATACCTATTAGATTGCCAGCAATATCAAATAACGCACCACCTGAATTGCCTTGGTTTACCGCAACGTCAATTTGAAGTAAGTTCATAGATACTCCATCCATGTTAATAACCCTTTCTTTCCCACTTATTATGCCTTTAGTCACGCTACCGCCAAGCGTTCCTAGTGGATTACCAATGGCAAAAACAGTTTCCCCTGTCCTTATATTACTATCTTCAGGTCTAAGCTTCACTGACGAATATTTCCCTTCAATAGATTGTAAATCTTCGGAATCTATGGTTAGCACTGCTAAATCTTCTTCATCATCTGCGCCTACAATTTTACACTCAACCTCGGTACCGTCATGAATAATTGCTTTGATTTTAGCATTTATATTTGTCGTTAATGCGTAATCAATCACGTGTGCGCATGTCACTAATAGTGGGGGTGTGCCTGGGGTCTCTGATTCTGTGTAGAAAACTGCGGATCCTGCAGATTTGCGGTTCCCATCAGCAACATATATTGATACAACAGATTTTTCAACCGATTCTACTATATCTGGAAAGGAGTATCCGTCTTCAGGAAGAGGATTCCCTTGTTTAATGGTTATGTTATAATTTGCTGGTGGGGCAATAACTGATGACTGGTTGTTTGTATTATCTGGTGAGCTTGTTTGGTTGCTATTATTTGAAGTGTTGTTGTCATCAAGTCCTACAAAAAAAGGGCTGCATCCTACCAGAACAATAATCAATAAAATAACGAGCATTGTTATAGGGATAATAGATATTTTGTTCTTCATTTTTTTCTCCTAATTCTAATAATAAGAAATTCTAACACATTATTGTGAAAAAACTGTGAAATACGTTGTATGTCTTTTGTTTACTTTCTTTTACAATTATAATACAATTTACTAATGAATAGAACAAAAAACATAGTGTTAAATGATATTGATGCATTACTGATTACCAGTCAATCAAATCTATTTTATTTTACAGGGTACGCTAATGCTGATGCTGTTCTCATAATTGGGAGCTGTGAAAGTTATTATATTTCCGATGATAGGGTTAAAGAAGAGTTTGAAGAGCTCTGTTCCGATATAACGTTTGTTAGTATTGATATGGGACAGACTTATTATGCTAAAGCAGTTGAAATATTAAAAGAGCTAAGGGCTAAGGTCGTTGGTTATGAAGAAGACTATATTCTCTTCAAACATTATGTTTTATTTGATGAATTTTTTGATATGATTCGTTATTCAAATCAGATTTCCGATCTTCGGTCGATAAAGGATTTTTTTGAAATTGAGCAAATTGTTTTAGCACAGAAAATAACAGACGAGGTTTTCCAAAATGTTTTAGATTACATAAGGCCAGGAATTACTGAATTAGAGTTAGCTAGCTATATTAATAGTAATATATTTGCTCTTGGCGGAAGTTTAGCTTTTGATACAATTGTTGCTTTTGGAAGAAATACTTCTAAGCCTCACGCACATCCAGGAAAAGAAATATTACAAAAAAATGACATAGTAACAATTGATTTTGGAGCTAAGTATAATGGGTACTGTTCAGATATGACTAGAAGTTTTTGTATAGGCAAGCCAACAAATGAATATCTGGACACATACAATCTTGTTTTGGGCGCACAAACTAATGCAATAAATAAGATGAATGCTGGTTTGACTGGGAAGGCAATTGATGCACTAGCAAGAAACTATTTCCCAAGTAATTTAGCTTCTTTTTTTACGCATTCTCTAGGCCATTCGTTAGGTATCGACATTCATGAGCGCCCTAATTTAAGTCCGTTATTTGCAGGAGTAATCAATGAAAATGTTGTTACGAGTATAGAACCTGGATTGTATTTTCCAGGGGAATATGGGATTCGAATAGAGGATATAGTAATTGTTAAGAAGAGCGGTGCGCAAAACTTGACAAAATCATCAAAACAATTAATAATAATCTAGTTATTACTTAGGAGGTAAAAACATGGCATATATTACAGCAGGTGACTTTAGGAAAGGTATCACATTTGAAATTGAAAACGGATCAGTACAGGTGATTATTGATTTTCAACATGTAAAACCTGGAAAGGGAGCGGCATTCGTAAGGGCAAAAATGAGAAATGTTATGACGGGTAGTGTCATCGAAAGAACGTTTAATCCTAATGAAAAGTTCGAGTTAGCTCATATTGAACGTAAAAAAATGGATTATAGTTATAATGATGGAGATTTATACTACTTCATGGATACAGAAACTTATGATTTGATTCCAATGAATAAAGAGTTAGTAGAAGATGCGTTACGTTTTATAAAAGAAGGCTCACAAGTAGATGTTGCTTTTTACAAAGGATCTGCTTTTTCAGTAGAGCCTGAGAACTTTGTTGAATTACAAATTGTAGAATGCGAACCTGGGTTACCTGGTGCCACTGCACAACCAGGAACTAAATCTGCGGTTTTAGAAACTGGGTTTTCTATTCAAGTGCCTTTATTTGTAAACGAAGGGGAGATTGTTAGAGTAGATACACGAACTGGCGAGTACATGTCAAGAGCCTAGTAATGTATATGATCGATTAAAAAATATTATTATAGAGCATAAGGATTTTTTATCAAATATATGGGTTTGAATTAGAAAGTTTGGTGCGAAATTGTTATACGAATAGTGGTATGTTATAATTAAAACTATGGTTAATACATCTGAAACACATCTAGAATCAAGATTAAAAGAACTTATCGAACTGGAAGTTAGTAAAGCCATTTCTATTACTGAAGGGGTGAGACTATCAAAAGCCTTTCTTGAGCGTTCTGATAATGAAAGTGCGGTAGAAATTTTTTTTCTTAACCATATAATAGATGTTACAGTTAATGTTGATGTAAATTATGGTATTATCATTACGGATTTAAGCTGTAATTTACAAGAAAAAATAAAGTCATTAATAGAAAAAAATACGAAATTTAATCTAAGAAAGATTAATATAATCGTACATGATATCGTTTTATGAGCATTACTACAAGAAGAAAAGCGCGAGATGATGTATATAAACTAGTTTTTGAATATTTGTTTACTAAAAAAATAAATCAAAAATTATTAGCAGTTACTTGTGCCAATAATATACCAAGAGAAGATGTTGATTATATAAAAAAAGTTTATTTTGGTGTTATAGAAAAGTTCCAAGAACTAAAAATATATGTAGAAAAATATGCAGAAGGATTTGTTTTTGAAAGGGTGTATAAAACAGATTTGACTGCAATATTAATAGCAACTTATGAAATCCTTTACATGAGTGACATCCCTAATAATGTTGCTATTGCAGAAGCAATTGAACTTGTTAAAAAGTATTCTACACCGAAAAGTAGTTCTTTTGTAAATGGCGTGTTGAGCTCTATTAATAAAGATATATCTAAGGGTTAATATGGATTCGAATTACTTAACCGTTTCTGAACTTAATTCATATTTAAAGTATAAAATTGAAGAAGACCCATTGTTGTGGGATGTGAATGTAAAAGGCGAGGTAGCCGGTGTTCGCGTGCACAAACGTAATTGTTATTTTACGCTGAAAGATGAGCTAGCTCAAATTCAAATAATTTGTTTCAACGGCGCAAGTTGTAATATACCAAAAGAAGGAGACTATGTTCTAGTTGAAGGAAAAGTGTCTTTTTATGAAAAAAACGGAAATATTTCATTTATAGCACAAAAAATTGAACCATTTGGAAAAGGAAGGATTAATCAGAATATAGAGTTATTAAAGGAACGGCTGTTGAAAGAAGGGTTGTTTGATTCTGAAAGAAAGAAAGTTCCACCATTATTGCCTCGTAATATTGGTGTAGTTACAAGTAAAGATGGTGCCGTAATACAAGATATATATAGCACTATTAGAAAGTCTAATAATTTCATTAATGTTTACGCAATTAATGTATCGGTGCAAGGAGTTAACGCCGTTAGAGAAATTACATACGCCTTGAAAAGAGCGGATGAGAGCATGATGTTTGATATAATTATATTGGCTAGAGGAGGCGGGTCTGTAGAAGATTTAATGGCGTTTAATACGGAAGAAGTAGTCCGAGCACTAGCAGGTTTGAAAACATTTTCCATATCAGCAATTGGGCATGAAACAGATAATACTTTATGCGACTATGTTGCAGATCAGAGATGTTTAACACCTACTGCAGCAGGGGAGTTTGTCTCTGCGCTAAGTAATAACACTGTTAATTTAGTTTACTCTTCCTTAACGAGCATAGATACATATCTTAAAAATTTGATATCCAAATACAATCATAGAGTTTATGTTCGTACAAAAGACTTAATATTTAATTATCATAACAAAATAGAAAGTTATTTAAATAGGGTAAAATTGGCTACATCTTCTATTGAAACAAAGGTTGATAAGAAGTTGCTATCAGTAGAGAAAAATTTAGCATCAATAATATCTACATTGAAAGCGATAGATCCAAATAAGCTGTTTGAAACCGGATATTTTAAGATTATGAAAAATAATGAAAATATTAATACTATTAAATCTTTAAAATCTAATGATAATGTTAAAATTTTTGGTAAAGATGGTTTTGCTCACGCAGTCATTGAAGAAACAGTCATAAAATAAAATAGAACGATGGCCACATATGTTGCTATTAGTAAGGGAGGGTGTCATTATTATGATATTGGAAGATAATATTAAAAAGCTTGAGGAAATTGTAAAAAAAATAGATTCTCAAAACATCAATATTGAGGAAAGTCTTGCACTATACGAAGAGGCAATTAATTTATCGAAATTGTGTTTAAATGGTGTAAAAGAGTACAAAGGGAAACTGGTTTTATTAACTAAAGAGCTGGAAAATATTACTCAAGATGGGGAATGATGAATAATTATATTGATAATCTTATTGAAAAAATTGATTATGAACTAAAAAATGTTTTAAACTGTTATAGAGGCTTTATACCCGATGCGTTATATGATGGTATGTTTTATGCCTGTTTTGGTGGCGGGAAAAGAATTAGGCCTGTTTTAATGCTTGTAACTGTTGAATCTATGCGAAAACCTTTTACCAAAGAAGTCATGACATTAGCTGCATCTATTGAAATGATTCATAGTTACTCTCTGGTGCATGATGACTTGCCTGGTATGGACAATGATTTGTTTAGAAGAGGGAAGCCTACAGTTCATGTTAAATTTGGGCAAGGTATGGCTATACTTATTGGCGATGCGTTGTTAAACACAGCTTTTGAGATAATGAGTGTTGTAATAAAGGATGATAATAGCTTAAAAGCATGTTCCTATATTATTAATAAAGCTGGGGTTAAGGGAATGATTGCTGGTCAAACTAAAGATATAACTTATAATAATGAGCACTTGGAGGAAGTTTTAACAATTTACGAAAATAAAACATCTGCTTTATTTCAAGCATCTATGGTTGCCCCAGCAATATTACTTGGTTTGGATGAAAAAATCATTGTGTCGTTAGAAGAAATTGCTAAGTATTTAGGCTTAATATTCCAACTAAAAGATGATTTATCTGATATAAACAGAAGTAATGAAAAGTTAAATACTGTCAAGATTTCAAATAAACGCATAATTGAGGGGTTGATTGCTGACTTTAGGCAGAAAGTAGAGTTAATTCTCGAATGTATTGGTTTTAAAAATACTAAGTTACATAAAGTTATAAGAATGTACTTCTAGGCGCTGACTAGTGTTTTGTATTAGCATTAGTTTAGTTATCTCTCAAAAGTAGATGGAGTTTTCAGTTTCATAATAAAAAGCGTGTAGAAGTATGTTTGTTTGCGTTATTTATGGTGCTGTGATATAATTAAATCAAATGGTGGTACAGTATTCTAGTCAGATACGGTACGAGCAAAGGCGGGGTTAAAATACCGTCAAAGAGCATATCGATGAAGTTTCTTGTGTTAGCTTAGATTGCCCAAATCTGGGTTGATGCTGGGAGTTAAGATTTTTGGGCGTTCTGCAAAGGCATGTTGAAGCCGTCCCAATTATCGTGGAGACCTATTTCGGCGGGGTTCACATTCTTCTGAATAGGATTAAACCTGTATTGCGGTAACCAATATCTGTGTGCAGTGTAGCTTGCCTTGAGTGAACTAATGAGGACTAAGGTTTCGGATTTCTATTAACACGCGAGTTTTTAGAGATTTTTGCTTATGAAACTTAGTTTGCAAAAGAGGATAGTTCGTATCCATTCTGTTAAAGAAATTTTCTAGACTGTTTTAAATTAAGGATTATGGTGTGTTCTTAGTGGTGATTCGGTTATACTGTGAGCGATCCTGTGTTGTTTGATTTAAAAGGAAACTGCTTGTACGGCGACGACGAGTATCAAATAGGGAAATCCTACCGAACCTGATGACGCAAGGTTTACTTAGTTTAAGCCACCATTTGTTAGTTGTATTTAAATTTATGGGGTTTTAACTTGAAAGTAAAAAAAGAGCGAAAAAATAAAATACCATCTAATATTTGTAGACCAGATGAAGGGGCATTTTCATTAGAAATTAAAGAAGAACATTTGTCTTCGTCTCAGGAAGAAGATATACAATTTCAACAAAAACAAAAACAGAAAAGAGATAAAAAAAACCTTAAGAAGAACAACACTGTTAAATGGACTATTAAAATCACCATAATAACATTAATTTTGGCATTGATTTTTTCTTTTGCATCAGAGTATGCAGGTTTATTACATTATTCTATGTCTATTATTCTTTTAATATTGCTTATTTCCTTTAGCATTGTTGCGGATGCTATAGGTGTTGCGGTTACCTCATGCGACCCGGAACCAATATATGCAATGGCAAGTCGAAAAGAACCTGCAAGTCGCCAGGCGCTGTTACTTGTTAGAAATGCGGAAAAGGTATCTAATATCTGCTGTGACGTTATAGGTGATATTTGTAGTATTGTTAGTGGGGCTTGCTTAATAATTATTATTACGAAAATGACAGTTAATTTAGAATCTAATATACAATTAATAATGAATATTATTTTTTCCAGTATCGTTGCTGCGATTACAGTGGGAGGTAAGGCTATAATGAAAGATATAGCTGTAAATAAGTCTAAGGACTTAGTTATGATTACGGCCAAATTTATGTCTATTTTTTATAACCCAAAAGAAAAACCTAAGAGAAAAAGGAAAAAATAAGATAAATAGCCTTGTTTAAAGCTAGCATGATATATATAATTTAAACTATACTAAGTAAAAGCATTTGTTTTTAAATCAAATATGACGTTTTGGGTGTATAAAACATATGAAAATAGGAATATATGCAAATCTTAATAAAGATATTGGTGGTGTTTCAACAAAAACTTTGTACGGATTATTTCGTAACAAGAAAAATTGTAATGTGTTTTTATCGGCGGAATTGCAACAGTTAAATCTAGATGCAGTATACCTTAGCAAAAATATCTTAGCTCAAACATGCGATGTAATCGTTGTTTTGGGTGGGGATGGTACAATTCTTAGAATAGCAAAGGAATGCGCAATACATGGGGCGTTAATTTATGCAATTAATTTAGGTAGTAAAGGTTTCCTCACGGAGGCTGAAAATATTGAGCTGAAGGATCAAGTAGATTTTCTTTTATTAGGAGAATATTCTACTGATGAAAGACAATTGTTAGAAGTTAACTTTCATGAAAATACATTTTTTGCCCTAAATGAAGTAGTACTAGCTCGTGGGTCGCGAGTGAAAACGATAAGATGTGAGGTTCGGCAAAACAATGAACTTATAGATAAATATGTTGCTGATGGCGTGATTGTAAGTACCCCAACGGGGACTACAGCATATAATCTATCGGTGGGTGGGCCTATAGTAGCGCCAGATGTTCCGGCTTTGATAGTCACTCCTATATCGGCTCATTCGCTGCATTCAAAACCAGTAGTTATAAGTGATAAAAATGAAATTAACGTATGCTTATTAAACGCAGATCCCTATGCCCACTTGAGTATTGATGGAGAAGATGTAGTTAAAGTTATAGAGGGGGATGCTTTTCGTGTAAAAACATCTAATTTACAAGCTAAATTCATACGCCAAAACAATTATAGTTTTTTTGAAAGATTATCATATAAATTTAGGAAGTGGAGTGAGTTTTGACGATGCAGAGAACTAAAAGGCAAGAAAAAATATTATATATTATTGATACTGATAACATAGAGAATCAGCAACAATTAACAGAAGTTTTGAACAAAGAAGGGTTCAGGGTTACGCAAGCGACTGTATCGCGAGATATGAAAGAACTTGGACTATCAAAAAGAAAGGGAATAGATGGTGTTGCATATTACAAAAGACCGATAGACCCAAAGCTTAGCAAGCTTAAAACATTATTTCACCAATCGGTTACAAAAATTGACAGCACGCAAAATATAATCGTCATTAAGACATTAAGCGGTAGTGCTAATTCTGCGTGCTCATTGATAGATAAAATTAATCATCCATACATCGTTGGCACAATTGCGGGAGACGATACAATTATTATAGTTGTACGATCTTCAGAAGTTGTTCCAACCGTGCTTAAACTGTTAGAGAGTTATAGGGACTAATTACATGCTTTTATCATTACATGTTCAAAATATTGCTGTAATACGCGACTTGACAATTAATTTTAATTCGGGATTAAATGTAATATCAGGAGAAACGGGGGCTGGAAAATCCATTGTGATTGATAGCCTTAATTTTGTTTTGGGTGAACGAGCCGATCGCTCACTAATTAGACATGGGGAAAAGATGGCTGTCGTTCAGGCCAGTTTTTATTGTGCTAGCAATGTAGCTGCCCTCGAGTTGCTTGACGAATATGGCATCGAGTTTGACGTAGGCGATGGTAGGATCTTTATTAGGAGAAGCATGACGCAGAACGGGCGTTCAGAGTGTAAAATTAATGGCTGGGCTGTAACGTTAGGTCAGTTACGCCGTTTGGTTTGCTTGTTAATTGATGTTCACTCGCAGCATCAAACGCAATCTCTAATGGATGAACAAACGCACATAAGTATTTTAGATTCATATTCAAAAAGAATTATTACTGTTTTAGAAGATTATGAGAAGCATTTTATCGAATATAAAAACCTATTAAAAATAATGTCTGAATATCCTGATGAAAGTAGCTTGGATAGAGAGATAGATATGTTGAACTATCAAATTACCGATATTGAAACTGCACGATTAGAATGTGGAGAAGAGGAATTATTAATAGCAGAAAGAAACAGGCTTCAAAATAATGAAAGATTATTGGAATCGGCTAGAACTATTGTTTCTTTAATTGATGGCGGTGAAAGTATGGGAATAGATACTGCGTTATCTCTCATACTAAAGCAAGTATCCTTTATGGAAAAATTTGATTTGTCCATACATGATTCGCGCGATAGGTTTGAAAGTGTTCAGATTGACATTAATGACCTCAAAGATTTATTTTTAGAATACTTGGAGACGAATGCAGATGGTATGGAGAGACTTACATATGTTGAGCAAAGGATAGACACGATAAGAAAAATTAAGAGAAAATACGGAAATGATATTACAGAAATACTTTATAAGTTAGAAGAGTATAAAAAACGTTTAGATTTTTTAAGCAATGCTGAGTCTAGCTTGTTTAAGATAAGAGATAGCATTGATAAAACGTCTAATATATTGTTAAAGACAGCTAAAAATCTTAATGAAGAGAGGGTTAAAACAGGTCGGCTGTTGTCAGCTGAAATAAAAAAACAGCTTGTTGAGCTAGGAATGAAGCATGCTGAGTTTGATGTTGAAGTGGATTTTTGCGGAGATGTATTGAATGGTCTATCATATAATGGTGGAGACGCTGTAAAGTTTGTTATAAGTTTAAACCCAGGCGAACCTTTGAAGCCATTATCAAAAGTAGCCAGTGGTGGGGAAATGAGTCGTGTTATGTTGGCTATCAAAAACATAACTGCAGATTTGGAAGATATAGAGACATTAATTTTTGATGAGATTGATACTGGTATTTCAGGTAATGCTGCAAAAACTGTGGCAAAAAAATTATATAATATAGCAAGCACCAGACAGGTTATAGTTGTTACTCATCTTGCGCAGATAGCAGCTATGGCTGATTGTAATTTTCTCATTACCAAGAGTACATATGAATCAGAAACGGTTTCGGAGATACATCAATTAAATTCGGAAGAAACGATATATGAATTGATGAGGATATTAGGTAGTGAGGCGAAAAGTGAAGTTGGATATGAACACGCTAAAGAATTAAAACATAATGCAGACTTATATAAGCAAATATAACCTGGTAAAAAGAGGGTAAATATTAGTTAAAACCGTTAATTCCAAATAAATTGCTCTATATTTAGCCTTAAATTATAATTATTTTTTAAGAATAAAATCATTATAAAATACGATTCCCCTAGCTATGGATGTAGAACTTTTATACTTGCAAACAATTGTATTAACAATACTTCTTTTACTTTTATAACTAATAATGTTATAATTCCTTGAATTAACATGATTGAGGTTATTATTTATGATTAACAATATTGCAGAAATTAAAGATGATATTCTAATGTCAATAAAAGATATCGAGTCGGTAGAACAGTTACAAACGATACGAGTCAAGTATTTAGGACGCTCGGGAATACTTACAAATCTTCTAAAGGATTTGAAAAATGTCAATCCCCAAGATAGACCATTGTATGGGAAACTATTGAATGATACACAACGTTTTATTGAGCAAAATATCGATACAGTTATGGAAAAACTGCTCAGTAGAGATAAATTACTGCGTGAAAAAAGCGAATCAATAGATGTTTCTTTCTCTAAAATTACAGCAAAAAGAGGTGCGTTGCATCCACTAACTAAAGTCAAGAACGAAATAATTAATATTTTTATTGGGCTAGGATTTTCGGTTGAAGAAGGCCCTGAAATTGAATACACAAAGTATAATTTTGAATTATTAAACATAGCTGCTGATCATCCAGCTCGAGCATTTGCCGATAGTTTTTATATAACAAACGATATAATGTTAAGAACTCAGACATCAGGGATACAAGCTAGAGTTATGGAGAAACAAACACCTCCCATTAAAATAGTTTGTCCAGGTAAGGTTTATAGGCCGGATGCTGATGCCACACATTCGCCTATGTTTCAACAAATTGAAGGATTATATGTAGATAAATCAGTATCTTTAGCAGACTTAAAGTATACACTAGAGCTTTTTGCAAAGGAGTTTTTTGATAAAGATACAAAAGTTCGGTTTAGGCCTTCGTATTTTCCATTTACGGAACCAAGCGTTGAAGTAGATTTAAGTTGCGCAATGTGTCATGGTAAGGGATGCTTCCTGTGCAAAAACACGGGATGGCTAGAGTTATTAGGAGCTGGTGTAGTAAATCCAATAGTGCTAGAAAACTGTGGTATTGATTCTACTGTTTATTCTGGATATGCATTTGGGATAGGTATTGAAAGGGCTACTATGGTCAAATATGGTATTCCAGATATGAGATTGTTATTTGAAAACGATATAAGAATGCTCGAACAATTTAAATAATATTATATGGAGAGATAAAGATGTTAGTTCCAATTAGTTGGTTAGAAGATTATGTGAAAATTACAATTACACCTGAAGAATTAAGCGAGAAACTAGTAGCTTGTGGTTTTGAGATAGAAGAAATAATTGATTTATCAAAAAAAATACAAAACGTATATACTGCAAAAATCCTTGAGATTAAAGAACATCCAGAAAGCAAAAAGCTTAACCTTTGCAAAATTGACGTTGCGCAGAATGGTGTTTTTAATATTGTTACTAATGATTTATCGTTGAAAGTAGATGATATTGTGCCTGTAGCGCTAGATGGAGCTGTTTTATTTGATGGAAAAAAAGTGAAGAAATGTGCTATAAAAAATGTAGATTCATACGGAATGTTTTGTGGTGTTTCTGAGCTGGGATGTGATTTAAGTGATTTTAAAGGAGCGTCATATGATTCTGTGCTTAAACTACCATTGGATACTCCCATAGGTTGTGATATTAATAAATTACTAGGTAGGGATGATATTGTTTTAGATGTTTCCGTAACTGCTAACAGAGCAGATGCCAATAGTATAATTGGTATTGCGCGTGAAGTAGCTGCTATAACAAACCAAAAAATTAAAAACATACTCCCTAACAATGATATTAAAATAAAATCTCAAACTTTAACTATACAAAATCAAGCTTCAGATCTTTGTCGTAGATATATTGGAGCAGTTATTGATAAAGTAAAAATAACCGAATCTCCATTATTAATTAAAAATAGGTTAAAAAGTGTAGGAATTAGGCCTGTTAATAACATTGTAGATATTACCAATTATGTGTTAATTGCGACAGGTCAACCTATGCATGCATTCGATGCTGATAAAGTTTCGAATAGAACTATTGTAGTAAGACAGGCGAGAGAAGGAGAAAGTATAGTAGCTCTGGATGGTAATAAATATGATCTTGATAAAAACATGCTTGCGATTTGCGATGTGAATAATCCTTTAGCGATAGCTGGTGTTATGGGGGGAGTAGAGTCTTCGATAACAAACAATACAACAGCGATTATTTTAGAAAGTGCTAATTTTGCTAGAGATAACATTAGACATACTTCTCGGAAGTTAGGCCTACAATCAGATAGTTCAATCCGCTTTGAAAAAGGTATAGATTTATATTCTCAAGAAATAGGAATGTGGTTAGCAATTCAGCTCATTGAAAAACATAAATGGGGAAATTTCAAGGAATTCGTAGATAGTTTAGCAGAGGAAATATCTCCTAAAACAATAACATTTACAAAGGATAACATAGAGAAAATACTAGGTATTAGCCTTAAAGACTCTCAGGTGTTATCAGTACTTAATAGCCTTGAGTTTAGTGTCAACAAGGTAAAAAATTCAGATTCTTTTAAAGTTATAGTTCCTCGATGGAGAGAAGATATAGTTGGTGTAAATGATATTGCTGAAGAAATTATTAGGATTATTGGATTTGATAGCATCGAAACAGTATGCTATAAAGAGATGAGCCTATTACGCGGCAGTAAATCGAAAAAACAACTTACAGTAGATAAAATAAAAGAAATATTACTTGGATGGGGAGCAAGCGAAATTATTACTTATTCTTTTATAAACCCTAATTTTTCTAGTTTATTAAAAACCTTCGATAATAAATGTATAGAACTTTTAAACCCATTAAGTGAAGATTTTTCTGTTATGCGCAATAATTTAGCTTTTAGCATGCTAAAAACAATATCCTCTAATTATAATCATGGTAATAAAAGAATTCGACTTTTTGAGATAGCTAATGTTTATATTCCTGAGGTTTTGCCGTTACAGACACTTCCTAAAGAGGAACTAGTATTATGTATTTCTGCAATAGGAGAAGACTTTTATGAGTTCAAGGCTGTTGTAGATATGCTTTTTGATGTTTTAAGAATAGATATTAACGTTGAAAAAGCTAATAATCTGCCATATATGCATCCTTATCGCCTCGCAAAAATCAATGAGAGCATCACTGGTGGTTTTATTGGCTATTTTGGCGAAGTAAACTCATCTGTTGCCGAGGAGTTAAATATTAACTCAAAAATGTTTATTGCTGAATTAAATCTATCAAAAATACTTGAAATAGCGTCTGACTTCACTACATTTAAAATTATATCAAAATATCAATCTTCAGAGAGAGATATTGCTGTTTTAGTAAATGAAAACGTAATTGCAGCAGATCTACTTAATACAATTAAGGAATTGAATCAAAAAAATTTGGTAGATTATAAAATTTTCGATATCTATTCAGGAGCGCAAGTTAGAGAAGGCTATAAGAGCGTGGCAATTAATCTCAAATATCAAAACATGGACAAAACATTAACAGAAGATGAAATTAATACCGATGTTGTGGATATACTAGAAGCTTTAAAAATAAAATATGATGCAATCTTACGTTAAAAGGTAAGATGCGCAATAGCGAATACTGGGAGATAAATGATTTATTTTGACAATGCGGCTACAACTAAATGTTCAGGTGAAGTATTAGATATATATAATATGTATGCAAGTGATTACTTTTATAATCCATCCACGCTATATACACAAGGTGTTAATGTAAAAAGAGACATTAATCGAGCACGTGCTAATATCCTAAGCTTATTTAATGCGAGTCCATTAGATAATTTGATATTTACTTCCGGAGGCACAGAAAGTAATGTAACTGCATTATTAGGGTCTAAAAAAAAGCCTCATAGTAAAATAATAATATCTGAATCGGAACATAACTCAGTCCATCAAACTGCAATGGAGTTGAAAAACCGTGGCTATGAAGTAGTGCTTGCTCCCGTTGATTCTAACGGATTAGTAGACATTGGAGCTTTTACAAAGTTGTTATCAAAAAACGTGGCGTTAGTTTCGATTATTCATGTCAATAATGAAACTGGGGGAATAAATAATATTAAAAAACTCGCCGAAATAACAAAATTAGTATCGAAAGATATTATTTTTCATTCAGATGGGGTGCAGGCTGTAGGTAAAATTAAAGTAGATTTCACTGATTTAAACGTAGATTTCTATTCTTGTTCCGCCCATAAAATAGAAGGGCCTAAGGGCTGTGGGGCGCTCGTAATAAAGAATAACCGCCACGTAAACCCTTTGATTTTAGGTGGGGGTCAGGAGTTTAACCTTCGTTCATCCACTGAAAATGTTCCAGCGATAATGGCATTTAACAATGCTTTAACAAGAAGAGTCAATGCTTTAGATTGTAATTTTGACAAGGTTAATTTGTTTTTCAATAAGTTATTTAATTATTTTTCGGCATATAGAGACATCCAAATATTATCGACACGGGAAGGTTCGCCATATATTCTTGCAGTAGCACTGTCAGGTATAAGAGGCGAAGTTATGCAACATGCTATGGAAATGGACAACATATTAATAGGTACAGGTAGTGCATGTACCTCAAACAAACAAACTAAACGTATCCCATCGGCATTAAAATTAAGTAAAAATTTTATAGATGGTATAATAAGAATTAGTTTTAATCACGATAACACAATAGAAGAAATACATAAATTTACAGAATCCTTTGAAAAGTTGTATAAACAATTAAAACGGTAGTGAAAGGAGCTTTATATGAATAATGAACAATATGAATATAATTGTATTCTAATCAGACAAGGAGAAATATTTTTAAAGGGTAAAAATCGTAGTAAATTTGAGTCATTACTTTTGAAAAACATTAAACAAAAACTTAAATCATTTAAATGTGCACTGCAATTATCGAGAAATCGTATTTATGTTGAAGATTTTAACAAAGAAGATTTACAAAAGATAATTTTTGCTCTGTCTAAAACTTTTGGTGTTATTAGCTTAAGTAAGTCTGTAAAAGTCTCAACAGATATTGACAGAATAGCTGAGATTGCTGGGGATATGATACCAAACGAGGGGACGTTTAGGGTAACGGTTAAGCGAGCCGATAAAAGTATTAACCAAACGTCTACAGAAATTGCAGCATATGTGGGTGGAAAAATTTTGAAAAACAAAAAAGATCTTAAAGTTGATTTACATAGTTATGATTGCAATATAAATATAGATATAAGAGAAAATGGTTTTTCATATATATTCACGGAAGTTATTCCTGCAGTTGGCGGATTGCCAGTAGGATGTAGTGGAACTGCCGCTCTTTTGTTGTCTGGCGGGATAGATAGTCCGGTTGCTGGATATTATATGAGTAAAAGAGGTCTAAAATTATTCGGTATTCACTTTTATTCTTTTCCTTACACAAGCGAATCGGCACTCCAAAAAGTAAGGGATTTATCAAATATTTTATCAGAATATAATATTGGCTTTAATTTATATATAGTTCCGTTCACGGATATTCAACTAGCAATAAAAAATGCTTGCCCTCCTGAGCTCACGATTACAATTATGAGAAGATTTATGATGAGAATTGCGCAGAGAATTGTCAAGATGAACAAAACAAATGCGATTGTTACTGGCGAAAGCCTAGGACAAGTTGCCAGCCAAACGATAAAAGGCATGATTTCAACAGATCAGGTTTTAGATAATGATATTTTGACAATTAGGCCACTTATTGGATTTGATAAAGAAGAAACCATTAAGATATCAAAAATGCTAGGTGCCTTTAATATAAGTACTTTACCCTATGATGATTGTTGTACATTATTTATTCCCAAAAACCCATCGATCAGCCCTAATCTTAAATTTGTTATAGAAAAAGAAAGTGCTTTAGATATTGACGCTTTAGTAAATAAAGCGCTAGAGAATATAGTTATTGAGCATTTTTAAGCGCTATTCGTTAATTGTTGCGAACTTTTAGCTGATTTAGTATAATTTTTGTATGTGTAATTTAGCATGTTTTTTTATTGAAACATTTGGTTGTCAAATGAATGTTTATGACTCGGAAAAGTTGGCAGGGATCCTCTCGGAGCTTGGATATTTGCCAACAAATGATGTTTCTCAGGCAAGTATTGTTGTTCTTAATACATGCTGTATTCGTAATACTGCAGAAAATAAAGTTTTAGGTAGGATTGGCGAGTTAAAAAAACTTAAGGATAAAAATAGAGAGATATTAATTATTTTAGTTGGTTGCATGATTCAACAAGAAGATAAGGCTAAGGAGCTTTTAAAAAAACATTCTTTTATTGATATTTTTATAGGAACAAAAAATTTAAATAAATTATCGGCAATAATTAAAAACACACTTCAAGATAAAAAGAATGAAAAACATAGTGAAAAAATATTTGTTGAACCTTTTTCTATAAATAATGATTATATAGAGCAGATAACTACTCCTGCATATAGAACATCTTTCCCAAACGCTTGGGTTAATATTATAAGCGGTTGCAATAACTTTTGTTCGTATTGTATTGTGCCGTACGTGCGTGGAAGAGAAAAAAGTATACATCCAGATATAATATATGCTGAAGTTGTAAGTTTGTTAGAAAAGGGATATAAAGAAATAACCCTTCTTGGACAAAATGTTAATAGTTATGGTAATGATAGTTTAGAAGGCTGGAATTTCAATGAATTACTTATAAGACTTGCAAAAATTAATATGAAATACAGGCTAAGATTTATGACATCTAATCCCAAAGATTTAACTCCTGAAATAATTTCGACTGTTAGGGAATATAATAACATATCAAAACATATTCATCTTCCTTTACAGTCAGGGTCTAATAGGATTTTGCAGCTAATGAATCGAAAATACACGTACGAAGACTACTATGATTTAACTAAAAAGATTAAAAAAATTCCAGATGTAGCCATAACAACAGATATTATGGTTGGATTTCCTACAGAAACAGAAGAAGATTTTTTAGACACGCTTCGCGCCGTAGAAGATATTAAATTTCATAATGCTTTTATGTTTGTTTATTCCGCGAGAACTGGAACGCAAGCATCGAAAATGCCCCAACTCCCCAATAAGATTAAAAAGGAAAGGATAACAAGGTTGGTAGGAATGCAAAATGGGATTTCTCAAAACATTAGTCAAAAATACATAGGCAAAACATATGAGGTATTAATTGAAGACACAATAAAGGGTTCCAACAAAGTTTGTGGCCGTACAGATAATGGTAGGCTAGTGAGTATGGCTGGAGAAAGGGAATTAATTGGCAAGTTTGTAAACGTTAATATTATAACAACTAAGGGGTCATCTTTGATAGGAGAAATTGAAAATGATTAGTAAAGCACCGGAGTTATCAGAAATGATGAAACATTATTTCTATATAAAAGAACAGTATAGTGACTGTATTATTTTTTATAGACTAGGTGATTTTTATGAGATGTTTTTTGATGATGCACTAACTGCTAGTAAAGTTCTTAATATTACTCTTACGGGACGTGATTGCGGGCTCTCAGAAAGGGCTCCTATGTGTGGTGTCCCATATCATGCTGCTGATACATATATTGCAAAATTAATACAAGAAGGATATAAAGTAGCAATATGTGAACAATTATCATCTCCATCTGATCAAAAAGGTATGGTTAAAAGAGATGTAGTTAGGGTTATAACCCCTGGGACAATAACAGACGATAAATCTTTGGATGCGGAGTCTAATAACTATTTATTATCTGTATATATGGCTGGGGATTTTGCGGGTTTTGCATGGGCAGATATATCCACTGGAACTGTAAATGTTTATCAGCAACAAATAGACGGCATAACTCATTTCTTAGATCAAATTTTATCAATTAACCCATCGGAAATAATATCTAATAAGGAGGCTTATACTACAATACTTTCTACCGATTATGTTGAAAATGAAATGATAGTTAAGCCTGAACATTTTTATGAACTGTCTTTTGAGTTTGGCAATGCTACGGACTCAATACTTAAGTTCTATAGAATACAGACAACACAAGCGCTTGGGATGGAAACCACACCGTTTTCAGTCTGTGCTTTAGGCGCATTACTTAGATATATTGAATTAACCCAAAAACAAATGTTGGAACATGTGAAAATGCCTCAAGTAATTATGCGCGATAACAGGATGTTTCTAGATTTTACCACAAAGAGGAATTTAGAGTTAGTACAAACGTTAATTGACAATAACAAGCAAGGTAGTTTATTAGGGGTTCTTGATAAAACGTCTACTAGTATGGGTGTAAGAGAATTAAAAAATACAATACTTGAACCAACTCGAGATTATGTAGAAATTAACAATAGGTTAGATGCCGTAGAGGAGTTGATAAAACATACCAACAGGAGATTAGACATCAAAGCCTCACTGTCAGAGATACGAGATATTGAAAGGTTGTGTAATAAAATTGCATACAATACAATCAATCCGCGTGAAATTATTAGTATAATGATTTCGTTAAAAAAAGTATTTGAAATAAAAGTTTTGTTAAAAGCGAGTAAAGCACAAGTTTTAAAATCCATATATACAAAACTGGATGATTTACCAGAACTTGTTAGTTTAATTACAAAAGCAATAACTGATAATCCTCCTATAACATTAAGAGATGGGATGGTAATTAGAGAAGGTTACAATGCGGAATTAGATAAATTAAGGAATGCTCAAAAGAATGCAAATAAATGGTTACTTGAATATGAACAAGAACAGAAAGAAGTAACGGGATTAAAAACACTAAAAGTAGGCTATAATAAAGTATTTGGGTACTATATTGAAGTAAGCAACTCATATCTTGATAAGGTACCTGATAATTATACGAGGAAGCAAACCTTAAAAAGTGGTGAGAGATTTATAACTGAAGAACTTAAAAATATGGAAGAGTTGATCTTAAATGCATTCGACAAATCGATAGAGTTAGAGACTAGAATATATGACAATATCAAGGACGAACTAAGGTCAAATATAAAAAATATTCAAGATAACGCTTCATTAATCGCGAGGCTAGACGTATTAATGTCGTTCGCAGAAGTTTCTATACAAAATAACTATGTGAGACCTGAAATTAACTTCAAAAACAACGATATTATCATTAAAAATGGAAGGCACCCAGTAGTTGAGTCTCAGAGGAAAGGTAAGGCATTTATTCCTAACGATATATCACTTAAGGATGATGCTAAAACATTAATAATTACAGGACCAAACATGGGTGGAAAGTCTACATATATGCGTCAGGTAGCATTGATTATATTGATGTGTCACATGGGCTGTTTTGTCCCTGCAGAATACGCTTTAATTAGACCTATAGATAGGGTTTTTACAAGAATAGGAGCTAGTGACAATCTTGTTGCAGGTCAATCAACATTTATGGTCGAAATGACCGAAGCGGCGAATATACTTAATAATTCCACGTCTAACAGTTTAGTTTTATTTGATGAAATAGGCAGAGGTACTTCTACGTTAGATGGATTGGCAATAGCATGGGCAATTGTTGAGTTTATTTCGTTAAAAATTAAAGCTTATACGTTATTCGCTACGCATTATCATGAATTATCTGAATTGGAATATATAATACCCACGATTAAAAACTATCATTTATTGATAAAATATACTGGTGGCGAAATGGTTTTTTTGTACAAACTTACTAGAGGAAGTACTAACAAGAGTTTTGGAGTTGAGGTAGCCTCGATGGCAGGTATAAACGATGTTGTTATAACAAGAGCAAAAAAAATTATGGAGTTACTCGAAAAAACTCATAAAATATATGATATTAAAGAAATTGTAACGTCTGAGCCGGGAAAAGACGCAATACCGTTAAACCAAATAAGTTTTTTTGAAGCAGATACAAAAACAAAAGAAATACTTAATATAGTTGATGCAATAGATGTAAATAATTGTACGCCTTTTGAAGCATTAACAATACTTTCAAATCTAAAAAACCTTCGTAAATAAAGAGGTGATAAATGATTATCAATGTATTAGATAGTTCAATATATAATCGAATTGCAGCGGGAGAAGTTATAGAAAAGCCTGCTTCGGTAGTAAAAGAGCTTATTGATAACAGTATAGATTCGGGCGCAACAGAAATTAAAGTTTTTGTTGAACAGGGTGGAATTAAAAGCATAGAGGTTTCTGATAATGGGTCTGGTATTCCTAAGGCAGAACTATATAAAGCGATATTACCGCATGCAACAAGCAAGATTTCTAGTGCTGAAGATCTTTTTTCTATATCTACACTAGGTTTTAGAGGTGAGGCGCTAGCATCTATTGCTGCAGTTAGTGAGTTTGAAATTAAAACAAAATACCATACGGAATCAAATGGTGCTAAACTTTATTTACAGGATAATGAATATGTAGTTTCGGATATAGCTTGGACAGATGGGACGACGGTCTTTGTTAAAAATTTATTTTACAATGTACCAGCTAGGTTTAAATTCTTAAACTCAAGGTTAAGCGAAGAAAATAGTATAAAAAAAGTGGTAAGTCAGTTTATACTATCCCATCCTAATATATCGTTTTACTTATATTGTAATGATAAGTTAGTTTATGCTAGCGAAGGTTTGGGTATTGAAGAGGCGATACAGATTGTTTTTGGACGAGAAACTGCAAGTAGTTTAATACCCATAAAGGCAAAACATTTGAGCAGTAATAATTATATAATACAGGGATATATTTCTCCACCAGCAGTTTATAAAAACAACCGGTCACTACAGTTTATAATTATCAATGGAAGAGTTGTTGTTGATGCTAATATATCTGCCACTGTGCAGAATGCATATTCTGACAGATTAATGAAACACGCTTTTCCTATATTTGTTTTAGACATTGCAATCCCTTTTGATGAAGTTGATGTAAATGTTCATCCAGCAAAACGTGAAATTAGGCTAGCATTTTCAAAAAAATTATTAGGATCTATTTATAATTCAATACAAGAGACGCTTGTGGATTTTGAGCTTTTAAAACAGGCTGAGCTTTTTAAGCATAACAGCTTATTAGAGACTAACAAACACGAATTAGTGAATAGTATTAGTAACGATGAGGATATGGTAGTTAATCTAGATAATAAAAAATTAGATTGTTTGATAGATAAAGAAGAATCTCCAATTAATAAAGACTTTTATACAAAGGATTTGTTGAAGAAGCATCAACAAGTTGAAACTAAATTGGAAGATGATGGTGTCATTCGAGCAATTATTACAGACAAAAATATACATGGTCAATCTCAAGCTGAATACCCCCAACCAAGCTTGTTTAAACAAAATGATAATATTTCATATAGAGTTATTGGACAAGTGTTTAATACTTACTTAATTATAGAAGCATCCGATAAGGTACTATATATTGATCAACATGCCGCTCATGAAAGAATTTTATTTGATAAATATAATAATGAAATACAAAACAATATTGTGGCTTCTCAACAAATGCTTATTCCGTTTTTGTATGAATGTACGATAAATGAACACGATGTTTTAATGAAGGAAAAAGAGAACTTAATGCAATTAGGTTTTGAAATAGAAAGTCTGGGAATAAACACAATAAAAGTTACTTCCATTCCTTCTGTGTTCACGGAAAAAGTAAATCTAAATAAGTTGTTTAATGATATCATAAGTTTAAGTTTACATGTTTCAGGATTGGACAATTTTTCATTGAGTAAATTAATTAGAGATAAGGTTGCCTCTATTGCGTGTAAGGCTGCGATTAAAGGCAATTTAAACCTCTCGGATGAGAGTATTAAATATATAATAGAATACTTTTTTTCAGAAGGCATGCCATTACAATGTCCTCATGGTCGACCAACGGTAATATCGTTTGATAAATATGACATAGAAAAGGAATTTAAAAGAAAAACATGATTCATAAGGCCTCATTAAAAAACAAATTGGCAATTATTTGCGGTCCAACTGCATCCGGCAAAACATACATAGCAGAGAAAATTGCATTGGCAAATAACATGGAAATTATTTCTGCTGATTCTATGCAAATTTATATGGATATGGATATAGGAACTGCAAAAGAAAAAGCATTAAAAGTGAAACAGCATATGATTGATATCATCAAGCCAAATGAAGAATATAATGTATTCATGTATCAAAAGGCAGTAAACGAAATTCTTAATAATCCAAATAATACTTCCAAGAAATATGTAGTATGCGGTGGGACAGGATTATATATAGATTCATTGTATTATAAAATGAACTTTGGACACGGTTTTGAAAAAGATGATTTAGAACTAAAGTCTCGATTAGATAAAGCATTAAAAGATTTTGGCAAGCAATATGTTTATAACATGTTAGTGCAGTCAGATCCAGAGGCGGCAATGGAATTACATCCAAATAATTCTAGGCGTGTTTTAAGGGCATTATATTTAGTGATGTTACACAATAAGCCCTTATCTCAACTGCAAAAAAAGGAAATTAATGAGGGAGTTAAAATTATAATACTACAGACAAATAGAGAAAAACTTCGTTTACGTGTGGAAAGTAGAGTTGATAAAATGTTAAAAATGGGGCTTTTAGATGAAGTTAATATGTTGATTAATAAATATGATTTAACATTTCAATGCCAGTCATTAAATGGTATTGGTTATAAAGAATGGGAACCGTATTTTTGTGGCAAAGCCAGTGTAGAATCTATAAGGGATGCGATAATAACAAATACAATGCGATATGCAAAACGTCAAGTAACTTGGTTTAATAATCAATACAAGGATAATGTAATTAAAGTTGACACAACATTAATCCATGCTAACGAGAATCAAATATTAAAACAAATTTCCGACTTTATTATGTAGTATTATAACTAGATATAATATATGATGGAATTTAATAAAAAACATAAATTTAATTATAAACAATAAAGGGTTAAGATTATGCAGGTAAATGTAGAAAAATTAGTGTTGGAAGTAGAAGCTGAATGTGTTGATTTGTTTAATCGGGTTGCTAGCAGATCTTTTCAAAATCAGAAAAAGGTATTAGACGCATTTCGTAAAAACCGTGTTGCTGCTAGGCATTTTGTGCCTTCTACAGGCTATGGCTATGGGGATGATTCTAGAGATAAACTATATAGATTATATGCTGATGTTTTTGGTGCGGAAGATGCTATTGTTTCACCACTCATTACCTCAGGAACACATATGCTTTCTATTGTGTTTTTCGGAGCTTTATTACCGGGAGATCATATCCTTTGCATTACTGGAACTCCTTACGACACATTGCACCGTGTGATAAAAGGTAAAGGTACAGGCTCTTTAGAAGATTTTGGCATAAAATATTCCGAAATCCCATTGTTATCTAGTGGGAAACTTGATTTTGACAGTGTAAAAAATGAAATAGGGAGAATATCGCCGAAAATGGTGTTTATAACAAGATCAAAAGGTTATTCTTGGCGCCAAGCCCTCTCTATTGCAGAAATTGAAGAAATGTGTACTTTTATAAAAAAAGAAGACCCTAATATAATCATATTTGTTGATAATTGTTATGGGGAATTTGTAGAAACTAAAGAGCCTACAGATGTTGGCGCGGATTTAATAGCGGGATCCATGATAAAAAACCCAGGTGGAGGAATTGCTCCAACCGGAGGATATGTTGCTGGAAAATCACATTTAATTGACAGAATAGCATCCAGGTTTACATCTCCAGCATTAAAAACCGAGCTAGGTTCTTATAACGCATCGTATATGCCGTTTTATCAAGGATTATTTTTAGCGCCAAGTGTAGTTGCTAGTGCGCTTAAGGGATCTATACTTTTTGGTCATTGTTTTGCTAAATTAGGGTATGATGTGAACCCGCAAATTAATTCTATTCCAACTGATATTATTAGAGCTATAAAATTTAATTCAAAAGAGGAACTTATTACATTTATTCAAAAAATTCAGTATTCATCACCGGTCGATAGTTTTGTGACTCCAATTCCCGGGGCGATGCCAGGCTACCATAATAAGATAATTATGGCTGCGGGAACGTTTGTGCAAGGATCTTCAATAGAACTTAGCGCAGACTCGCCTATAAAAGAACCATATATTGCATATTTGCAAGGAGGGTTAACATACGAGCACTGTAAAGTTGCTGTCGTCGAAGCTCTAAAATCATTATTTAAGTAAATCCTTATTTGTAATTAAATTGAATATTTTCTATTTATAATTTTTGAATAAAATCGAATTTCCGCGCAAATCAAGAGAAAACATCAAGTTTTCACCGCCCCCTCTCCGCATCTATTCGTAAAATCTGTATTTTGCGAATAGATATGAAACAATAAACCTGCACTCACCTATTGTAAAAAATTTTTAGATTTATGATGTCAAGATAAAAATTTATTAGGATTTATATAAAGTTATTAATATGATTTTAAATATGTTATAATACAATCATGGGAAAAAATAATTATTTTGAATCGGAAAAGCTAAAACAATTATCAAAATTAAATGATATATTGGAAAATGAGTTGCCCTATTTTTGCAACGAATTTTTTATAGGAATTTCTATGCGTGTAACACCATCAACTCAGCTTAATTATGCGAGAGATTTAGCGGTTTTTTTTGATTTCCTTGTAAAAAAAGTTAATCATTTCTATGGGAAATCTATAAATTCACTTTCACTCACAGATCTGGATGCCCTAGAAAGTCAGCATATAGAGTTTTATTTAAGTTATCTATCTTATTACATATATAATGGCAGAATTAGAACTAATACAGAACGCGGGAAGGCGCGTAAATTAAGTGCTGTTAAGTCAATGTTAAATTATTTTTATAAAAGAGATTTAATTCAAGAAAATGTTAGTATTAAGGTTTCATCACCTAAAATACATGATAAACCTATTATTAGACTAGATAATGATGAAATAGATTCAGTTTTAACAGTAGTAGAGAAAAAATCAAAATTTTATTCTCAACGTCAAGATAACTATAATTCAGCCCTAATCAAGCGTGATTCAGCCCTACTAACTTTACTACTTGGGACTGGTATAAGAGTTAGTGAATGTGTTGGATTAAATGTATTAGACATAGATTTTAAAAATAATGCATTTAAGGTTACTAGAAAAGGTGGTAACATAACGATGTTGTATTTTTCTGACGAAGTAAAACTGGCGTTAGAAGATTATCTTCATTGGCGAAATAATAGATTATTACGAGCAAATAAAATTGATACACCTGCCCTATTTATAAGTTTGCAAAATAAACGTATTACAACTAGAGCGGTTGAGAATATTGTTAAAAAATATGCTAAATTAATTTCTCCTCTAAAATCAATTTCTCCACATAAACTGAGAAGTACTTATGGAACTGCCTTATACAGGGAAACTAAAGATATATTTGTTGTTGCTGAAGTTTTAGGACACAAAGATGTAAACACTACTAAAAAGCACTATGCAGCAATTTCAGAGGACATAAAGAGAGAAGCCTCGACGAAAGTTCAATTACGTAGACAGAATCAAGCTGACAATGACGACAGTATTTAAATATTATTTAAAGAGAGTTATTAAATGAAAAAAAACACTATAAACGAGAATATAAACAAATTAAGAGTTTTTTTAAAAGACTATTTTTTGCAAAATTCTTACCCGCCTACTGTCAGAGAAATTTGTGATTATATGGGTTTCAAATCTACATCTAGTGCCCATAAATATCTTAGAATACTTAGTGATATTGGCGATATTTCAATTAATTCAAATATAAGTAGAGGTATTAGACTCGAAAATAAACTATTAGGCATCTCTGAATTTTATTATGTGCCACTTGTAGGAGAGATTACTGCTGGACAGCCTATTTTCGCCGAGGAATCATATTCCGCATACTTCTCAATCCCAAAATCCTTGTTTGGTTTTAATAACACTTTTTTCATGCTTAAAGTTTCTGGTTCTAGTATGATTGATGTAGGCATTAATGATGGAGATTTTATTTTAATTAATAAACAATCATATGCCACAAATGGAGATATTATAGCTGCCCTAATAGATGATGAATATGCAACTGTAAAAAGGTATTTTCTTGAAAATAACAGGGTTAGATTACATCCTGAGAATAGAAATATGAGTGATTTTTACCCTGAAAATATTAAAATATTAGGCGTCGTAAAAGGGCTTATTCGTACAGAGGTTAAATGATGACTAAAATGAACACGATTAATACGGACTTATTTAGAAGCCGAGTAGATATAATTGTATTGAGTACTTTGTCAGATAAAGATCGATATGGGTATGAAATTTTGGAAGTTATTGTGCAAAACTCAGTGAGTCATTATGAAATTAAACAATCAACATTATATAGTATTTTAAAAAGGTTAGATAGTTTAGAATATATTTCCTCGTACGACGGTATAGAGACTCATGGTGCACAACGTAAATATTATACTTTAACGGATAAAGGTAGAAGTTATTTAGAAGCACAACAATATGAATGGGAATATACCAGAACGCTTTTAGATAAATTAGTTAGTGACAAACCTGTTGACTTAATTAATGCATTATCTCCCCCACCATACAATCCAAAAGACTTAAAGCCGATGACGCCAAGAAGACAAACTGAACAAACTCAAGAGGATGAGGGTTTTAATCAAACTAATAACTTAAATAGTGACTTACGCTCACTTACTGATGAAAAGACCGAATCCCCTACAAGATTAGAATTGGTAGATCAAGAAGTTTCAGTTCAAGAAAAATTAGAAAGAGAGCGTGCAGAGAGGATTTTAGGGTTAGGTGTTTATTTACCGCTAGAAACAACAAACTTAACCAATAGCAACAATAATGAAGTAAACAAACATGCTACACTTGCGAGCATTGGGACCGATATAGATGAAACAAGTGACTCTACACTAGATATAAACTATCGAGAAGCGTTAGGATCGTTATATACTAATACTTCTACGTCAGGCGAAGAAATAGTATGTGAAGCAAATGAAGAAGTAATGTATATTAAAGCGGAAAATATGCGATATCCTCACTATAACGATATGAAACAGAGGTTGTTTGATGATGGATATACTGTAAAAACTTACAATAAGGCTAATTCTACGAATTTCTATTATATGAATTATTACTATTCCAATAAACTATTTAGGGACTTATCAATAACCATATATGTGTTTTACGCTTCTTTAATTTTACTATTAAAGCTAGTTCCTATTAATTCATTAGAATTATCAACACTATCAGTGTTCATTTTATTAATAACAGGATTTTTGGTCCCAATTGTTAGATTGTTAATTTATTTTAAAAACCCCTTAAAGAGAATTAGAGCAAAATTTGACCCGTTAAAAATAAGCATCGGTTGTATCATATGGATAACTATAGCAATTTGTATTATTTTTATTTTTAATGTAATAAACGATGCGTTATATATAACATTTGTTTTATATTTGAGTGTGCCATTTAAAATAATAATATACTACCTTTTATTCAGATCAAATAAATACCATCTAAAAAAATAATTATAACAACTACTATCATCATTGTTCAGTTATTTTGTTAACGATTCACGTCTAGCGATTTCGTCACATCTGTTATTATATTGATTGTCTGAATGACCGACTACTTTAGTAAATGTAACAATATGAGACTGTGTTAAGTCCACAAGCCTTACCCATAAATCTTTATTTTTAACAGGCTTACGTGTTTTAGTTTTCCAATCATTATTCTTCCAATGAACGACCCATCCTTCTTGAAACGCATTAACTAAATAGGCACTATCAGAATATACATTTACAAAGCAAGGTTCTTTTAATGCTTCTAAACCTTTTATTGCAGCAAGCATTTCCATGCGGTTATTTGTTGTTTCTGGAACATGACCATATAGAACTTTTTCATATTGTTGATAAATTAATATAGCACACCAGCCCCCATTGCCAGGATTTCCACTACAAGCTCCATCTGTATAAATGTCGACTCTTTTTTGCATTATCAATCCTCCGAAAGTAGTTTTGATTTAGCAGCGCAGGCACTAACACCTTTATCGATAATTTCATTAAGTTTGGCTGTGTTGAATAGATTAATAGCTTCTACTGTCGTTCCGCCCTTACTTGAGACTTTTTCAATCAATGTATCTAACGAGTCTTTTGAATTAATTGCAAATAAAGTGCTTCCTAATACAGTATTAAATACAAGTTTTTTACTGATTTCAGGAGAAAGCCCTACCTTTACACCTGCGTCAATTAAACTTTTTAGAAAATAAAATACATATGCTGGTCCGCTTCCACTAATACTTGTAAGGGCATCAAATTGCTTTTCTTGTATTTCAACGACCTCTCCACAAATATTAAAAATATTATTAATAAAGTTAAATTCGTTGCTTTCAATTTTTTGAGAATAATAAATTCCTATAGTTCCGTTTCCTTCCAAACAAGGTAAATTAGGCATGGCTCTGATTACAGGACCATCAAAACTTATGGTTTTTTTAATTTTTGACACACTTACACCTGCCATAATAGATATGATATATTGAGATAAAATGCTGTTTTTATTAAGTTTTAGTTGAAAAAATGTTTGTGGTTTAATAGCTAAAAATGTAATTCTTGCTTTATTAAATACATCATAAATATTAGTTGTTGTATCAACTCCTATACTACTATAATAAGAAAGTTTTTCTGAATTAATATCACATATTATTATATCGTCATTATTAATACAACTTTTATGTTGTAATATATTATTTATAATAGCGCTACCCATATTTCCAGCACCTATAAATCCCAATTTATATTTCATAGAACACTCCTTTTTTATTGACATAATATCAATTGTATATATATAATTAATTAAGTTGTAGGGGAGTGGCTCAATTGGTAGAGCATCGGTCTCCAAAACCGACGGTTGCGTGTTCGAGTCGCGTCTCCCCTGCCAAGACGTTTGCTACGCAATCTTGCTGTGGACCTTTTATTTATCAAATTATAACATTTTGATATGTTAATAACAGCATATTGTAAAGGAATTAAAATTGGTTAAGATAAAAAAGCGAGCAGGTATTCTGCTCGCTTCGCTTTTAATTAATTTTTATTTTCTTTATCTTGCAGTTGTTTAATTAATTTTTGAGCCTGTTCGGTGTCACCAAATGTTGCACCAGTAGTTATGCTTGATATATAACTACTATTAGAATCATTAGAGACCTCTTTTTTCCTAGGTTTAGTCTTTGATTTAGAGTCTTCTTTATTATCCTTTATAGAATCTTTAGCAGTTTTAGCTTTTACTACTATATTTTCGTCAAATACTGGCTTTTCAATTAGTGCTTTAATACTTAAGCTAACTTTATTATCATCATACTTCATAACCTTTGCTTTAACTGTATCGCCAACTTTAAGGAAATCATCTATGTTCTCTACCCTTTGATGTGCAATTTGAGATATATGAACTAAACCGTCGATGTTTTCTCCCATGGATATAAACGCACCAAACGGCATAATCCTCTCTACTTTTCCTTCTACTGTAGAACCAACAGGATATTTTTCTGCAATAATGTCAATAGGTGCTTTTTGTAGTTGTCTGAAACCTAATGAAACTTTGTTTTTGGTTCTGTCTGCTTCTAATATAACGAAATCATACTCTTTACCTTTTTCAAGAACTTCAGATGGATCGGTGATGCGTTCCCAACTTAATTCAGAAATATGTGCTAAACAATCATGCCCATTAACTGAAACAAAGGCACCAAATACGTGGTTGTCTTTAATACCATATCTAACAACGGTTCCTTTGACAACATTCCCCACAATTGCGATATCATTCCAAAAAACATCTTCTTTTTCTTGTAAAATTGCTTTTTGTCCCGCATGTAATATTTTTTTTGACTTTATACGTTTCTTTGTACCTTCTTCACCTTCAGTTTCTTCCATTGGCGGTAATAATCTTAAATTCAAAGTTTTACCAACATATTGTTTGAGGTTTTTAACCATATATAGTTGTATTTGACTTTTGGGTACAAAAACTTTATATCTTCCAACTTCGCAAACTAATTTAGTTTCATTACGATTTATGCCTGTACACTTAATTTCAACGTCATGGCCCTGTTTGAGTAATTTAATTTTTTCTTCTTCTTTAATTATTTCTGCACATTTAATTTGAGAAAATTCTACTTGATGTTTTTGTTCAGGGTTGATCACATACGCGAGAATATCGTCCCCTTCTTTAATATTACTATCGGGGCTAATCTCATTTTTTTCTATTATTCCAAAATCATTTTTTATGTTAGCATCACCCCAAGAAACTTGCAATCTACCTTCATCATCTATTGCCACAACATGGACTTCCATGATGTCCCCTTTATTATTTTTTTTGGGTTTTTTAAAATCAGGCATAGAATCCATAACTTCATCCATAAATGTATTTTGTTGATCTAAAACGGTTTCTTCACTTGTAATATCAGCGCCTACATTGTCAACATTCTTGTTTTCATCTATATCAATAACTTCGATATTTGATTTTTCTTCTTTCATTAATGCTATAACCTCCAAAACCAACTCGACAGGAGTTGATGCTCCGGTAATGATACCGATATTTTTATTATTTATTATTTTTTTCAAACTTTTAGTTAATTCTATTAAATTTGAAATGTAATAAACTTTGTCACAATTTGCTTTTGCTGTTTTATAAAGCTCTAACGTATTGTTGCTTTCTTTATCGCCTAGTACTATCATTACATCTGATAAGGATAAGACTTCACGACAACTATCTCTTCTTGCTAAAGTAGTATAACAAATGCTATTAAATATATCAACTAATTTATTCTCTTTTATCGCAATAGATTGCAATTTGTTTACTATCGAAGTGAAGTTCATTGTTGAAAATGTTGTTTGAAAAACAACATAGAATTTGTCTGAATAATCTAAATACGAAAAGTCATTTATATCGTCAATCACAATGGCATTCTTCGCCATTGAAGCAATTCCTCTTACTTCTGGATGGCTCGTATCTCCGTATATAATAACTTGAAAGCCATTGTTGCTATATTGTAGTACTTTTTTACGTATTATTTTAACTGACGAACAGGTAGCATCTATAAAAAAACATTTTTTTTCTCTTAATTTTTCAATTACAGATAACTCGCAACCATGAGCTCTTAGTAATACTTTAGAATTATTAGGTATTTCTTCTACAGTACTAACTGTTTTTAATCCTGTTTTTTCAAGTTGTGATATTACATTCTCATTATGTATTATAGGCCCTATACTATATAGAGGTATATTATTATGATTGTTTAGAGTTGCTTTTGCAAGAGAAATTGCTTTTGCAACACCTGAACAAAACCCAATAGATCGTCCACTAATTATAATTTTGCACATAATTTTTCAATCTTTGTAACGACTTCTTCTATACTTAAGTTGCTTGTATCAATTAACATAGCATCTTCAGCGCGTACTAATGGAGCGAATTCACGAGTCATATCTTGATGGTCTCGAATTATAATTTCTTTTAAAATTGTCTCAAAATTATCGGAAGCCCCACTTTCCATAAGCTCTTTATTACGCCTATGTGCCCTAATTTCAGGGGAGGCAGTTAGATAAATTTTAATATTAGCATGCGGTAACACATAACTTCCTATATCTCTCCCATCTAAAACACAATTGAATTTTGCGGCAATCTCACGTTGAATTGTAACAAGTTTCTTCCTCACAACAAGGTTTTTTGAAATGGTAGATGCTGCCATGCTAATTTCATTTGTACGTATTTTCCCTGTTACATCTACTCCGTTTATATACACAAATTGTGTATGGTCAAGGTATTTAATTTCCATATTAATATCATCAATTTTTTTATTTATTTTTTCATTTTCATTTGGCTGAATGCCATGTTTTATAAAAAAGTAAGCTATTGCTCGGTACATAGCACCCGTGTCAAGATATATTAAATTCATTTTATTTGCTAATATTTTTGCAACAGTGCTTTTGCCAGATCCCGCAGGTCCGTCTATTGCTATGTTAATAACGTTGTTTGTCATATCATTTGTCCCCCTCATTAATTAAATATTTACATACACCTTTACCAGCCGCGAATCCTGAAGAAAATGCGAACTGTAAATTATATCCACCTGTAAGTGCATCAACGTCGATAATCTCTCCTGCAAAAAATAAATTATTGATAGCTTTATATTGCATGGTTTTTGGGTTGATTTGTGTGGTTTCAACTCCGCCTGCAGTAACAACTGCTCGCTCTGTATCTAAAGACAAAATTTCATACTCAACATTTTTAAGCGTTGTAACAAGGCGAAGAATTTCATCTTTACTTAAATCAGCAATCGTTTTGGTGGGTTGAATATTTGACTCTTTTAATATTTTACCAGTCATTCGCCTAGCTGTGAGTTTAGGTATAATAGTTTGTGCTTGTTGTCTTCCATAAAGATGCATAAAGTCTTTAATTTTATTTTTTAAAACATCCTCACTTAACGTAGGTTTTAAATCTATTGAAGCAAATAATGTTTCATTAAGTATATTACGGTTGATGCGAGAGGATAAGCTTAAAACAATTGGGCCAGAAATACCATTTGTTGTAAAAAGCATCTCGCCAAAATCAGAAACAATTATTTCACCTTTCATGTTTTTAATAGACAGCATTACGTTTTTAAGAGACAAGCCGTTAGGAAGAGCGATATTACCACAGTTCAATAACATACTTGTTAAAGCAGGAACAGGACTAACAATTTCAACACAACGATTAACTCATTGTAAATGACATCTATTACATCGGAACTTTTATTTGTTTTAGGAAACATCCTTCCACCCCGCTCCTCTATTATATCAAGACCATGTGATTCAAAAAAACTCACAGTATCTTTGTATGTGAACTGAGAAAATATACTATAAGTAAACTTGGGGTTTGAAACAATTTTAGATATAGGGTTATTGGTATTAGTCAAATTGCAACGGCCTTTGCCAGTAATATATAGTTTCCTTCCAATCTTATGGTTTCTTTCAATTAAGATTACTTCAATATAAGGGCAGACTTCTTTAATTGATAAAGCGGCAAATGTTCCCGCAGCCCCCCCTCCTATAACAACGACTTTATGGATATTATTGTTATTGTGCATAATGTCAATTAGTTCCTCTTAGGCAATAATATTTTTCGTTTTAATGATTCTAATGTTCTAAAATCGGTTGAGTTATAGCAAATAGGTGTAATTGTTGTATAACCTTTACTTAGCCAAACAACATCAGTATCAATATCATTTTCTATCGGGATAGGATTGCCGACTAAGGTGCATGAAAACCCGTCTTGTACATTATGGTCTATTAGATAAATATCACAAAACTGACGTTTTCCTAATTTGCATATTACTTTACCAATATTACCGATAGCCTCATTATTAATGTTAATATTAAGCGCATATTTGGAGGAAGATAATGATATATAATAATCAAAATCTTTCAAAAAGGTATCAACTACATAATCAAATTGTTCCTCACAAGCTTTAGTAGATATCGCTAAAGAAGGTATGTTATTTAAACTCCCTTCAATTGCTGCATTTGCAGTCCCAGAGTAAAAGACATCTGTGCCAATATTAAAATCAGTGTTAATACCTGATATTATTAATTCAGGTCTTATAGTTGCAAATAGTTCTACCCCTATTTTTACGCAGTCAGAAGGAGTTCCAGTAACTGAATAGCAAAGATATGGATAACCCGTAATCTCTCTTATAAAAATAGGCTTATGAAACGTTACCGCAGCCGACATTCCACTATTACATTTATGTGGCGCTACAACTCGCACTTCATGTTTTTTTGCTAGTATGGAAGCAAGCTTAACGAGACCTGGGCAGCTATAGCCATCATCATTAACCATTAAAATTCGCATTATTATCTCCTTTTATATAGTTGTTGAGAAGTTTAATTTCATCTTTAGTAAGACTGCGATATTTTCCTCTAGATACATTCGATAACATAAGAGGACCAAAGCTTACACGTTTCAACTGCCGAACATTCTTATTTAGTGAGTTAAACATTTTGTGAATTTGTCTGTTTTTACCTTCTTTAATTGTTATTTCTATTCTTGTATAAGCATTTGATTTGTCTATAATTTTAAAAGTAGCAGGTTTTGTTTTGTAATTGTTGTCTATGAGTACTCCATCTCGTAAAAGCTGTAATTCTTTTTCTGATATAATCCCATCAATTTTTGCTATATATTTTTTTGGAACTTCAAATGTCGGGTGAGATAACTTATGTGTTATCTCTCCGTTATTTGTTAATATTAAAAGTCCTGAAGTATTATAATCTAGTCTGCCAATAGAAAAAAGCCTATATGGAAGATCTATAAAATCATATATAGTCTTCCTACCTTTTTCATCATTTGCAGAACAAACACAACCTTTGGGCTTATTAAACATTAAATAAATATGTTTTTGATCTGTCGGAGTTTGTAAAACAGTATTATTAACAAGAATTATGTCGTGGTCTGCATTTACTTTAACGCCGAGTTCTAAAACCGTCTTACCGTTAACTTTTACGTTTCCATTTGTTATTAATTCATCTGCTTTTCTACGTGAGCAATACCCGCTTGTAGAAATGTATTTATTTAATCTCATTAGTGTTGTTATTTCCTTTTTGAATGTTTTTTCGAGAAGGCTTTTAACATAGATCTTCTACTCAGGATAGAGATTAATACAATTAAAACTATAACACCAGCAATGGACCCAATAATGATATACATCATATTGTTTTCTGTAGGACTGGTTGGTTTTTCATAGATAATTTCATACTCTTCCGTAATATATTCGTATTCATAATTAGAGTCAATACCCCCGCTAGGTTGAGCTATATTTGTACCTACTTGCGAGTTTGATAAACTGAGCGAAGGAAGCCCTAATAAATCTTCTTCTGAGTCACCAGGTAAAAAACCTTCATAATGTAATGTATAAGCAGGTTTTTGTCCTGCAGGTGTAGATTTGTCGATAACTGGGATAACTTTCAAAACAGCTTTTTTTACTCTAATAGATATTGAACTAGTTCCAGCAATATAATAACTATCGTTGGATACGCCAACATTTATAAAGTATTGCGCAGCATCAATTATTTGGGTTTGTGTAAATGGTTGATTATCTTTTCGTATTTGTAATATGGGGTAACAAGTATCATTGGGGGCAATTCCTTGTATAGATATGCCTAGTTCTGGAATTTTATCTCTCCCATTATATATAAACTCTTCCACTATGTTTCCTTCGGTATCTTTTGGTTTTAGGTCAAAAACTATACGTACCTGTTTTTGTGAAATTTTAATTTCTCTTGTAACTTCTGTAGAGATATAATTACTGAACGGATTTAATTCTGTTTGTGCCGGAGCCTGATATTTAGCAATTACCGTATGGTAGCCAGCCTTCGGATATAATGGCAACAATCCGTTTTCTTCAGCGAACGAATAAGAAACTTCTAAAGCTTCATCTAAACCTTCTGCAATTGCTCGTGCTGTAAATTCCTGAAAACAAGTTCCATATTCTTGATAAGAATTACCATCTAAAACTATAGTTGGTTTTACTTTTTTAATCTCTAGTTCTGTAGTAGGTCCTCTTAAAGTATATCCAGAATCATTTGTTATTTCAGAAGATACTATATAGATACCTGCATTTTTAGGTGGTGTGCTTGATTTTGCGTAAAAAACACCTTCTTTTCCTTGGTAGTATACTTTAATGTTTACGGTAGTATTGTAACCATCTAGATCGCTGTTTGTGCTACCTGGAACGATAATTTCATTATTAAGTTTTAAAGTTGCGCCTGGTATATAATATTCTACTTCAGGAGACACTACGACAGGATTATTATTAAAATGTGTAGGGTTAGGTTTGTTAAATTTAATTCTTGCTAATGACAAGATTCGCGCTTCTATTTCAAAACTCTCATTTGCAAGAATATAATTAGAACTTTGCGATCCTCCAGATATAGATATGTTCTTAACTATAACTTTTGCATTTGGATCATCTGGCAGGAATGTGTTTAGTTCAGCTGCATATGAAATATTGACAAGCCCTATGTCCTTTTCCAGCAGTCCATATAAAATAAAATGTTCATTGGTTATATGTGCTAATGTAGTACTATCTGCAGGTTTTCTAAAAACAACACCACTCGGAATTATCTCAATAGTTTTTTGCTTGATGATGAAAGAAGAAGTAAAACTGTCGGCATCGTTGAACACGACATCTTCTTCATTTGAATGATAAATAATATCGTAGTTCTTTATATTTGCGTTTTCGTTTAGAGCTAGCTTAACTACATAGTTGCCAGCATCTTTAATATTTGAATTACAAACAATAGATTCACTCGAGTCACTATACACAACACGAAGAGACAAATTAAGTAATGTAGGAGAGTCAGAGCCAACAAATGAGTACTCGGTATTTTTATATTTGCCGTAATTTATATGAAATTGAACATTTGTATTGCCTTGATATAGAACGGTTTCAGTACCATGATAATTTGATATTATTGTAGGACTTTCGCCATAATAAATTGAAGGTTCAGTTTCTGTTGTTATGCGGGATAGTGTAATTGGCATTTTAACCTTATCAATTCTACCATTTTCACATATAACAAAGGGATCTGGGAGCGTGAAATTATTTACAGAGTCGGCATTTACACTAAAATAAACTTTAATTTTTTTGTTAATACCTGCATCTGAATCTGCCTCTCCTTCTGTTGTTGAAATAAACATGCCAGACACATTAAATCCTCTATTAAATAGCTCTTGGTTTTTAGATGATAGCAGAGCTCTGCTTTCAGGTTTTAGAGAAATTTTCCTTTGGTCAATTCTATTATTACCGTCATATATTTTGCTATTACTATAAGCAATGTCTATATCAGCAATATCGACCACATATTTTTCAATCATTAAAACTGCAGAGGTTTTTAATACAGTTATATCATTAAATTCGTATAATTGTAAGCGATAGTTTTTGGCTTCTTCGCCTATAAAGGTATATGTAATTTGATATCCTCCAGGAATATAGTTCTCACCTAATTGCCTAGTACACTTAATTAAGTCGCTCCATACAAAATTCTCAGGATTAGCATTATAAGCGTTTTGAAGAGTCGTTGGTAAATCAGAAATTTTAACCTTAAAATTACTATCGCTATAAAAATCCGGATCAGCTTCTCCGTATACTTTAATAAAATCTTTAATTTGTAAGGTTACAGGTCTGCCTACTATTATATATTTATTTTTCCCACCAGAATTGTTCGTTCCACTAATTTTAAATGAAATGTTTTCATTTGTTTCATAAATCCCAATTATGTCGTATATTCCTGCATCTGGAGATTCTCCACCAGTTCTTGAGTAAGTAAGATCTACAGATACTGTTGTTAATGGCATGACAACATTGATTGTTTCTGTAGGAGTTAGCGGTTGAATTCCTTCTGTCCACTCATCCCACTGAATTGTAAACTGTTTCGGTGTTATGTTATAAATGCGCTCGATAATTTCAAATCTAAAAACTGCCCCAACATCATCTGTCGCGCTTAAGTTTACTGAAACATTATAGTTTAAACTTCCAGTATAACTATGTCCAGTATAGTAGTAAGTACCAACATTTTCTCCGGGAGTGCGAATAAGAACTGTACTAATATAACCATCTTCTCCTAGCCCTGTTGTTTTAACAGTAAGGTCACTTACCTCATCAAGTTCGCCATATGTTTTTGTTATGTTTATGGGAACTAAGGTTATATAATACGGTGTTACATTAAAAATCTTGGTATCAAGCACGTTTTCACTCGTATATATGTAATAATTGCTATTATTAGATATGGTTGCTTTTACTTTATACTGCCCGCAGTTTTTATAACTGGTTTGTGAGCCTGGGGTGTAGTATGTAACTTCTGTATTGTCTAGACTAATGCTTTTATCTAGGTACGATTCGACATGGGCTAACAAATTAATCGTTTCTCCTTCTATTATGCCTGAAGGCTCAGAAGATAATTCAGAAACATAACCATCTCCTCCGGTTAGTGCTACGGGTATCTCGCTACTCGATGCGCCCGTGTACTGAATGTTCTCGCTTAAATTAAAGGTGATTTGAACTGGTCTCGGTTTAATTTTGAAGTGTCTTTCTAAGACACTATCAAATTCAGGATTTTCTACTTCTGTGATTAAAACATAATTTTTTTCTGTATTTGCGAGATTTATTGTAATTCTATAGTTGTCAGATACAGTGTAAGCTGTATCTACTTTTTGTAGTCCATTATATACTTGCTTGTCAACTCGAGGTTCATCTCCAGTAATGTATGAAAATCCTGGTCTATAGGAATATCTTATTGCGTCTGCAATGTTTTGATTTGCACCTCCATACGTAAATTCTTTATTGTTCTCCAATGGAAGTTCATTATATGTTAAGTACAATTTTAAAGGTTTTGGCGTGATTTCAAATCTCACAATATTAGGTTCTGTGCTCAATATTTTATAGTTGTTATTGTTCGAATGGGCGGTTACGGTGTAAACTCCAGCTTGCGATACAGAAGTTGTATTTATACCAGTGGTGCTAGTATATTGCAATCTAGTAATGTTTTCAATGGTATCTGTACCTAATGGCCCATATCCCGGCTTAGCTGAATATTGAATATGTTGAGCAGATTTATTATATATTCTTGTATTGTCTTGGCTAAATGAGATAATTAAGTCCTTTGGTTTAACAATGTAGTTTAGTATGTTACAGTTTTGGGCAGTTGTATTTGGTAGGTTACTGCTGGTAATTAAGTAATTTGTAAAACTTTCGGAACCACTATTCCCTGTAAGAGTTACAGTTGTTTGATAAGTTCCAGCATTAAATATTTGCCCAGTAGGAATCCTGTTTGTTGGAGGTCCATACAAATGATCTTGTTTTAAAGATACTAATCCGGAATCAGGTTCCGCTAGAGGTTTGTTTGTATCAAACTGCACACCGATAGAAAGAGGCTCATTAATGAAAGTTAGGTTTGAATATGAAGAAAACAGTATGCCTAATTCGCGTTTTAGAATATTGAATGTCCTTGTTCTGTTTGCTTCAATGGGCATTCTATAGTTTTCTTCTGTGAATTTTATGATAACTTTATAGTTTCCAGCTGCCTTAGGGTCTAAACAAAGAGAAGATGTTGTAGTGTCATAAAAATCATAATAAATTGTAGGAGATTGATCTCCACTTATTACCCCAGATAAAGTAGCACTGATGTCAGTTTTCTTAGACTGAGCATTATAAATCAAGGTCTGGGGAATGGATATATTTACATTAAGTAATTTTTTTGTAATTGTAAAGGTTGTAGTAATGTTGTCTTTAAAATTACCTTTACCAACAATTTGCACGCTGGCAGCTGCATTGCCAGCATTAATATTGTTTGAGTATGTCAGTGAATAGTCCCTATCTTTTATTAATAAGACTCCTCTATATCTAATGCTTGGAAGTGGTTCTTTCGCAGAAAAACTATATTCTTGATCAGGAATTGCGTCAATGGTTAAATGCTGCTCCCCGTTAATACTACGTGCAGTAATGCTAACAGTTCTTTGCTCAAAAGTAGTTTTAACTTTGTATGAAGGATTAGATACACCACAGATTAATGTGTATGAACCGACATTTATAACAGCAGAATCTCCCCAGTTTTTAGTTACATTAACCGTATCGCCCGAGACAATCTCAGAAGTTGTAACATTTACAATGACACTATCTTTTTTGCTATATGAGTCATATATGAATGATAGCGTCCCATAAGTTAGGGAAACTTCTTTGGGTATGACTTCTATTTCTTGAGAGTTCGTGTTAGTATTTATTGTGTAGTTAGTTGTTAAATATCGATAGTTTCCTTCTGTTCCATTTTTGATAAATGCAGTTGCGTCGTATTTTCCAACGGTTCGAACTTCCGTGATAGGAGTGTTGTTTTTGTCTTTGTAACTTAGTCCAAGATATTCTGAGGTGAGTTCCGTGTTGAGTGTTGAAACATTGACTTTTAGTCCATCGGCGGAGCCAATGTAATTCCCGCCATTGTATGTAAGAGGTTGAACCGAGGAATTTGTTCCTGTCGTAAAAAACACATCAACGTTCCACGGGTTTATGATAATTCCTGTGATGGTAATTTGTGAAGTATTATAAATGTAATAATTGTTTCTTCCTTCCGTTTCTGTTTTGATTGCGGTTGCAGAATAAGTTCCAGCATTTCTTAATTCAGAAACAATAACATTATTAGCATTTTTGTATTCAGCGGTAATGGAAACTGTGTCTCTCGCGTATATTTCAGACTGTGCATTTTCAATTGAACATTGGAATGCATGAGGGTTTTTATCAAAGGTAAAGATCTTATTTGAAGGCCAAAGAACTTTTATGGCTTTTGGCGTTATGCCGAAACTGATACTATAGCTATTTATAATATTTTGGTCTTCGGGAAGTCTATAATTAGCGACGTCTTCTCCTGATAGTGAGCCAACTCTAGTATGGTAAGTACCTACATCTATGCACTCAAAAGGATCGTTTGAGGTGCTGTTCTTAAACGTTAGAGAAGAAACATTAACGATGTCGTCCCCTACTGGGTTTGTTACGCGCAAATTAGGTAATATTCGCTGCCCTTGATACACAAAAATATATTCATCATCTAAACCTTGCGTGTGTCCATCAAAGGTAAGCCATTCCATTTCTACAGTACGCTTGGTAATTTGACAATTATTTAAGATAATATCTACAGTTTCACTTCCTATAGGTGGGTCAATTTTATAATTGATATTATTTACGCTACAATTTACCAGCTCAACATTTATGTAACCTGAAGTGGTAACATTACTGACAGGATTGCCACTCGTATCGACAAAATTGCTCTCAGATTCATTAAAAATTATATAAGTATTACTTGCATCTCCTGGAAGTAATCCATCGAGCAGATAATGTTCGCCTAAACGCAATCCAGTGACGCTGGATGTTCCATCATATTCCTTAGTATAAGGGAACGGAGCGTCTTCCGTTTTAACTTCAATAGATTTTTGTTCTATAGTCACTGTCAATGGTGACCCTGGTGCGGTATATACATATACTTCACTTGGATTATCTGGAGAATTTCCAGCAATGATTTCCCCGTCCTGTAATAGAACTTCTTCGTTTAGATTGGTCGTCCTATAAGGAGAGACGGTATATGTGCCTACCCTAAAATGAGTAGTAACCGTTCTGCTTCCAGAAATGCCTACAGTGTCATACGCAGTATTAGGATTTCCGGCTAAATCTCTATACTCACTAACCCATTTTATTCCAGGAAATAACGTAGGACTACCAGCTGGTCCACCTGTAAATGTGATGCCTGCTCTGTCATATGTTTTTTTCCCACTTTCTACATTAAAGGACGTTTCCATTGGAGATGAGTTTATTGTGAAGAAATAAACCATATGATTTTTTGAGGTTTTCGGGAAATTAAATGTTACGGAACCTAATTCGGACAAGGAGTAGTCATCATACACGGTGTTATATTGTTTTTGATTGTATCTATCATCATATGATGCAGCAGATATATAATATGCACTACTTTGGGCTGCATTTGCAACAAGAGTTACTTCGCCTAATAATGTCATTCCAGTGTAGTCAACATTTCCATAAGTAATTCCCCACAAATCTTTATACCGGGTTGCTGTTTCAGGATCTAGTTCATTAATGTTAGATTCGGAAGTATGACTTCCGGTTCCCCAACCAAGTTCAAAAACACCACCATCTTTACCAGTCTCTTCTTTATTATTTTCTCCAATAGATGTTTTGGTAATGGGGCTATTACCTGTGAAATCATATAAATGATGTATGGTTAATTTGCCTCTATTGTTTGAAATATCCCCATCCGACTTAATTCTAAATACGTTAGATATGACCAAATTCATCCCCGCTCTTCCAGCCCAAGTGCCAGCATTATTAATTGTTCCTGTTGGAGAAGTGGTTGGAGAAGTGGCAGATTTATTGGCGGATTTATATAACAATCCATCAATTGTAAAATTAGATGCTCTGTTAGAACCAAAAACATTCCCTGCATATGCGGTAGTAAGGGCATTATTATTTGATGGCTTGAGGTTTGATGCCACAACTCCATTTCCTTTAATTACTAAATTAACCAAAGACGGACTTGTAGTCATGAGTTCACCCACAATACCGCCTGAAATGGAACGACAAGGGTTATTAATTGCGGTTATTTCAATGGCGCTAGCAATTTGGCTATTATTACCCCAGTCAATACGTTGCCCTGCGTTTAGATTTTGCGCAAGCGCGAATATAAACCCATTATTGTTTAACGTAGAATTCCTAACAGTACCAGTTCCTTGCATGGTTCCAGCAAACCCACCCGCTATTCCACCTGAGCCTCCTAAATTACCTGAGCCTTCTGAATAATTAATATTGTCTGAACCATCGATACCCAGTGCGGAAAAGGCGGCGTTATTACTAATATTTAATTGGACATTCTCTATTTTCCCGTTTGTATCTAATAATCCTGTTATTATACCGGCGCTAATAAAATATGAGTTTTCATCTACAACCTCTTTTCTAGAATAACCTGTCGAAATATTGTTTGTTAATGCAAAATGTAAATTTGCATCATAATTAATCACCACATTTTTGAAAGTTCCAGTTAGCTTGCCAGAAAAAAGACCAGCATATACATTATTTGCTTCATCTGTAAAATCATGCTTTCTGTAACCTGTTATGGTTATTGTATAGCCTTGCCCGTCAAAAGTGCCGTTATATACATTATTTTTTCCATATTTGCTAGTTGACCCAACATCTATTGTAATATCTTGAGTTAATTCTATATTTTCTGAAGTTGAGGCGTTGAGAATGTCCAGGAGAGCGGTTCCTGTACTAACAGCTGTTGCTTCAGCAGATGTTGGATTATTGTTAAGTTTTGCAGCTCTAGTGTTAGACAAAAACACTACAAGTAAGAGGCTTGTTAAAACAAATAACAGCAAGCCAATTTTAAAACATTTTTTCATTAAAGTTAAAACCGAATTATCTTTTTTCAAAAGCTAGCCTCGCTAATTTTAAGGGACTTCTCATTGTTGAGAAAGCCTTAAATAATTAAAGTTATGTTTTTATAATTATATACTATGCGCACGCGTATGTCGATAGTTACCCTAAGATTTCATAATATTTTCACTAATCATTTAGGTGTAACATGGTTCTTATGCATATATTTTTAACAACTTATCAAAACTATGGTTTGAAGCAATATTTATTCAACTTCAATTATATCTTCGTCTTTTAAAAAGTCTGGGATATCAGATGAATCGTCTTTAAGGCTTTTTTGTTCCTTTACAACATTTGCTGCTGTATCTCGATAAAGATCTTCTGATTTTGCATAGTATTTGTCAAAATTGTTCTTAATTTCAGTCATCAATTCTTCGTAATCTGGCAGATCGGATATAGATGAGATGCCAAACTTGCGTAAAAATTCAATTGTTGTGCCATAGATAATAGGCCGCCCTACGGTTTCCTTTCTGCCAATACCATCGATTAGTCCAATATTTAGCAGTGCTGACACGGCATAGTCTGAATTAACTCCGCCACGTATATCTTCAATTTCAGCTTTTGTAACAGGTTGCTTATATGCAATTATCGCTAGAACTTGGAGTAGGGTTTTACTAAGTTCGCGCTCCCTAGTTTCAATTAAAATACCAGATAATGTTTCACCATATTGGGGGTTAGACTGAAATTGTAAAACGTTTGCGGCTTCAATGAGTATAACTCCACTATCTCCTGAATATATATTCTTCAGTTCAGATATTGCTTCCAGAATATCTTTTTCTAGAAAATCATCTTTCAAGCCATTAATTATTTTTTCTGTATGCATTCCATGTCCGCTAGCAAAAATAAGTGCTTCAATTATATTCTTCAACATTTTTTAACAAAATCTCCTTTAAATTATTAACATTATACGTATCCCTATTTTTATTTAAATGTAACCAGATTGACTCCACTTTATCATCGATATCTTGCGAAACTGATAAAAATTGCTCTTTGCAAAGTTCTAATATTGCTAAAAATGTATTTATGACTTCCAATTTTGAAAAATCCGAATCTATGAAATCTATATACCTAGCAACTTTATATACTTCCATATAATCCATGATGTACCTAATTCTGTCCGCTACTTTAAATCGCTCAGTCGGTATTTTTTTTACAACATTTGAATCTTCTGTAAACTCTACATCTTCTAACAATGTGGAAAAAGCAGTAATCATTTTGTTCAAATCAAAATTCTTTATCACAAGATTATATTCTTTTTCATTGTATTCAGGCTCTCTGTAAAACCTATGTAAAATTTCAATTTTTTCAAGCTTCTCTGCAGCTTTTCTATAAATGGCGTATTCAGCAGTTCGATACTTGAATTCATCCTCTTCTGAAAGAATTAATTCATCACTAAGCTCGTCAAACTCTATTCTTGGCAATAACCTAGATGATTTTAGCTCAAGTAATGTTGCGGCTAGAAGTAAAAAACCAGATATTTCTTCATAATTTTTATCTTCCATTGAACTAACATAATCAACAAATTGCCTAGTGATATCGGACACTAGAATATCTTCAATTGCTATTTCTTGTTTGGAGCACATTGACAATAATACATCAAGAGGGACTTCTTGATTATAAAGATGATAATTTAATGGAGAGGATGGCTTGTTCGTTGTCGAATTATTACTGGATTCCAATTATGATTTACCCTCCAAAATGATAAATAATACTTTTAATTTCTACGTAATCTAGGAGTTTGGTTATCAAATTGTTGAAACTTCCAAACAAATCCAACCATGGAATGCTTGCGTATCGTCCAATTATTCCTAGAAAAACGATGGTAAATATAATTACCTGCCCCCATTTTATCATAAAACTTTGATAAAGGGTATTTTTAGGTAATAGTATATTAACTAAATTATAACCGTCAAGAGGGTATATGGGTAATGAATTAAAAAGCGCTAGCATGATGTTGATTCTAATCCCCGCTGTAATGAATGTATTCAACATAATCTTTAAAAAACTTAAAAAAACGCTATCATTTGACTTATAAAATAAAGGTACCATTAAAAAATACAGAAGCAAAAATATGCCTGCTAATATGCAATTCGTAATTATTCCTGCCAATGAAACTGTTATCATTCCGCTTTTGTATTTTTTAAAGTTCGAAGGATTTATTGGGACAGGTTTTGCCCAACCGAACCCGGTCAGAAAAATAAGTATTGTTCCAACCGGCTCGAAATGAGTTGAAGGATTAAAAGTTAAACGCCCTCTATTCTTCGCTGTGTTATCGCCGTTAAGCAAGGCAACATAACCGTGGCTAACTTCATGAGAAATTATTGAAATGATAGCAACAAGTACAAATCCAATTAATACAGCTATTTTGTTGAAAAAAGTTCCTGGACCTAAGAGGAGGTTGATTGCAAACATTAAATGAACCCTCCTGTTTAAATAGTTATTTTATATATTTTACAATAATGGATATTTTTGCTCAAGTGAACCATCTAGTATTTTGTAATTACTTAAATAGTACCTTTTCATCGTGATCGTATCTTCAGCTTGTGTCCCGTCACTTTCGCAAATTATCAATGGTTTTAGTTTCAAATTAATAAGCTCGTCTATTAGAGGTTCAAAATCGGGTCCATATTTTGAGTCGGCAAACGTAAGGTGTCTAATTTCTCCGCGAATGCCATATTCGATTTTACTGAAGTGAGCATGCATGTTTACAACCTTGTTAAAACCAAGATTAATTATTAATTTTTGAAGCAAAGTATTATAGTTTTTAGCGTTATTTAGAATACCTTGCTCTCTTGCATTAATGTGGCCGAAGTCGACACAAGGAATAAATCTATCATCTAGTTTGCATATTTTTATAATTTCATCAACAGTTCCCATTTGACCAACCTTACCCATTGTCTCCCAACATAACAGAACGTTTGTAATATTATTTATATCTAAAATTTCTATTAATTTTTTTATGTTATCAAGCATAATCTCTTCGGCAACATTTCTTTGTAATTTACCTTGTGATGCTGGATGAATAATAATACGATTGGCACCAAGTTCTGATGCTTTGTTAATTGAATTAATAATGTAACCAAACGACTTACGAATCATCTCATCATCAGTGTTTGAAAGATTGATGTAGTATGGAGCGTGTACAGTTAGTTCGACTCCCTCATGCTGAAATGCATCCTTTATTTCATTAGCGGAAGACGTTGATAAATTAACGCCTCGCCCAAAAGAATATTCAAAAACATCAATACTTCTGTCTTTGCACCATTTTGCAGCATCCACGGTTTTATTAAAGCCTTCTTCATAAAAACTATTTGAATTGCCTGCAACTCCGAATTTAATCATATTATACTCCTTAATTTAACTTATTAATTCAAATTTATTATATGTTTTAAATCTTCTTCAATTTGTTTTTTTAACTCCATTTTATTTTCAAACTTTATGTTTTCTCTAATTTTTTTAATAAACTCAATTCTAATGGTTTTGCCATATATATCTTTATTAAAATTAGTTATGAATGTTTCAATCGTATGCTTATAATAATTAAATGTAGGACATGGGCCTATATGTGTTAGTGAATTCATAGTTTGGTCATTGTTAATATATGTTTTGGTTAAATAAACGCCAGGAGATGGTAAAACTTTCTCATAAGATACCTCTATATTTGCTGTCTTTATTCCATATTTTCGTCCTTCTCCACGTCCTTTTATAACTGTTCCATTAATAGAATATTTACGGTATAACAATTGATTAGCTTCTTCTATTTTACCATTATTAATTAGAGTTCTAATTGTTTCAGAGGATACTTTGGCATTATTAATTTTAAATAATGGTTCTATGAAAGTAGTTATATTTTTCAAGGATAAGAAATCCGCTAATTCATTAGCACTGTTTTGTGCATTTTTTCCATATCTAAAGTCAGATCCCACGACTACTCCCGCAAGGTTAAAATGTGTTAAAAGAAAATTATGAAAATCATTTACAGTCATATTTAAAAAACTTACGGTTGGGCTTGCAAAATAGACATAATCAATTCCGATGTTTTTTAGTTTTTCTTCTTTTTCAAAAGAAAGATCAATTAGTTTTGTTGGGATGTTTCTTGTTCGGAAAAAGTCATCATTAAATGTAAAAACAGCGGTTTTGCAATTTATTAGACGAGCTTCGGACATCGCTTTATATAGTAATCTCAAATGTCCTTTATGTACTCCATCAAAAAAACCTATTGCTAAAAATACTTTTTCCATTTAATATTTCCTTATGTCAATTAATATTTTATTTATAGTAACTATATGAGCCAGGTTTCTACTTCTAATATGTTATTTGAAACAAAAGCAATCCCGACAATTTTATTATTTAGTGTTAAAGAAAAAGGTGTTCTTGTGTTAGTGATTATTGTATTGACCTTAAAACTCAAGCCATTTCTAATTTGATTAAACTGACTTTCTGTAATTTGTATCTTAGGGAATAAAATGATTTTTTCAATAGGAATAATGTGTTTTTCGGGTTCTTTTTCAAATTCTTCTACAGATATTGCATTTTCTATATTAAAGTTTCCGCTACTTTCTCGTTTTAGAAAGGACATTGTTCCTTTTGTCCCTACCAGGTTTGCCATGTCTCTTACAATTGATCTAATATATGTTCCCGCAGAACATATGATGCGGAATGCGAATTCGCTATCATTGCCTATATCTTCTTCTGAGCTTAAAAGTTGTATTTTATCAATAAATATTCTTTTTGGTTTTAGTTCAAATTCTAGACCTTTGCGTGCTAGTAAATATGCTCTTTGACCATTTATAAACTTAGCTGAGTATTTAGGTGGAAATTGTAAACTTTCCCCCTCTAACTGTATACAAGCTTTTTCAATATCATTAAAAGACGGGATTGTTTTAGTAGTTTCAATTATTCTGCCAGTGAGATCTAAGGTGTCTGTAGTAAAACCAAAAATAAATTTAGTATAATATGTTTTTTTATCATCTAAATGATAGTTGAATAAACGGGTAGCTCTACCTATAGCAATCGGCAACACTCCTTCTGCTTCAGGGTCTAAAGTTCCAAAATGCCCTACTTTTAATGGCTTATTGTGTGGCAATCCCGAGTTAAGCACAATTCGTTTGATTTTAGAAACAATTTGAGCAGAAGAGTTTCCTTTGGGTTTATTGATAATAACAACACCATTAATCATATTTAAACTCTCTTATAATACAAAATTTAACAATATCATGGATATGGGTTTATACTTTCTAACGAACTATTCGAGACTGCTTTTTTGTAAGAAAGCCTCAGAATAATTTAAAATGTTATCTATTACTTGTTCGTATGGCTTGTTGATTTTACATCCACTTGCATGTTTGTGCCCACCCCCGCCAAAATATTTTGCAAACTCACTTGCATTAATATTTTGTTTTGATCGGATACTAATTTTAAAAGCATCCTTTGTATTTTCTTCAGCAATTGCAATTGCTAACATAACTTCATCTATTTCGATTAGCGAGTTAATAATACCTTCAGTACTCGTTATTTTTGTACTTGTTTTATCAAAGTCACTTTGTTTAAATGTAATGATTCCTAGTTTATTATTAAAATAAAATTTTGCATTGTTTAGCACAGAGGCCATCAATTTAAATTCGCCTATAGTGCGTTCTTTATAAACCTTCAATATAATCTCAGGGCCGTTAATATTATAAGTTAATAATTTTGATGCAATAGTTAAGGTTTCATTTGTTGTTGTACTAAATGAAAAAACACCCGTATCAGCAGCAATTGCTCCATAAAGACATATTGCAATATCATTATCTATTGCCAATTTGTCGAAGTTTTCAAAAAGTTTAAATAATATTTGAGCAGTTGCTCCCGCATGGGATTCGATAATAGAATCTTTTTTAGGAGGTTTGTCAATGTATTCATGATGATCAATCCATAATTTTTCATCGCAATTGTTAAGGAATATATTAGCTGATTTTTTCCCCATTCTATCAATAGTTGCGCAATCTAAGCAAATCCCCAAATCAAAAACTGTTTTAGAACAATTATTACTTATTTGGATAATATTAGCATTAGGAAAGAATTCTAAATTTTTACGTAATAAATTCTCCGGCTCAAGGAAGACAGTTGCACTTTTCCCTAAGTTAGTTAAAAACTTATACATTGCAAGAGAACTTCCGATGCAATCAGCATCTGGATTAATATGCATAAAGATTGCAATATTTTCTGCAGGGAGGATTTTATTGGTAAATATTTTATACATTAGTTAGTCATCCTTTTTTGTAGCGTTAATATTTGTTTGTTCTAGTAACACATCTATATGTGATGCGTATTCTAAACTTTCGTCTAATATGAATATTAAATTGGGAACTTTTCTGATTTTAAGTTTGGTATATAATAGTTTTTTGATAAAACCTGATGCAGTTTGAACAATGGCAATTGCATCTTTTCCAGAAACTTCGCTATCGTAAAAACTTAAGTAAACTCTACATACATCTAAATCTTTAGTTGTACTTACTCCCATTACTGTAATTATTCCTAAATTATTAAATCTAGGGTCCTTAATTTCGTTATGAAGGATTTCAGTAATTTTCTTTTTTAACTCAGAGTTTACACGTTCAATATTCATAATCTTTCCTCTATTACTTTGATCTTCCAGTGATTACTGCAACATAAATGTTAGCTTACGACTAGTTTAAAAGACTCAATTATATCTCCTTCTATAAAATCATGGAAATCTTTCAATCCAATACCGCATTCGAAACCTGCTATAACTTCTTTAACATCATCCTTTAGGCGTTTTAGTGAGGAAATAGTTGTGTCTGAAATAACTATATTGTTTCTAATTACTCTAACATTTGCATTTCTAACTATTTTTCCATCTTTTACCATCGATCCTGCAATTTGTCCTAGATTAGGTATTTTATAAACAACTCGAACCTCAGCTTTTCCAAGATATTCTTCTCTATACACGGGTTTGAGCATTCCTTTGATTGCATTTGTAATATCATCTATAGCATCATATATAATCCTATACAATCTAATGTCTACATTTCTGCTATCAGCAGCCACTCTGGCTTTTGCGTCTGGTCTGACATTAAAGCCAATGATAGCAGCGTCGACAGTATTTGCTAACAAAACATCGCTTTCACTAATTGCACCAGGGACAGCTGAAATAATATTAACCTTTACTTCATCATTAGATAATTGCTCTAAACTTTCTTTCAGTGCTTCTACAGATCCTTGAACATCGCCTTTGATAATTAAATTTAATGATTTAATTTCCCCTTGTTGTAAGTTCTTATGGAAATCATCTAATGTAAAAGTTTTTTTGGAAATCATGCTTAATTTTTCTTTTGCAATTCGCTCTTCAGCTACTTCTTTTGTTAGTTTTTCATCGTCAGTTGCTAGCAAGTTATCACCTGTATTTGGGACCTCTTTTAAACCTAAAATTGTAACTGCAGATGAGGGCCCAGCTTTAGTGACAAGTTTTCCTTTCTCATCTTCCATCGCACGTATTCTACCCACAGCGGTTCCTGCCACAATAAAATCACTAACTTTAAGCGTTCCATTTTGAACTATAACTGTCGCTATAGGGCCGCGTTGCGGATCTAGTCGCGATTCTAAAATAGTACCTCTGCCTTTTCTGTTGGGATTTGCTTTTAGCTCCATTATTTCGGAAGTAACAATGATTGTTTCTAATAAACTGTCAATGCCCTCTCCAGTTTTTGCAGAAACTCTTATACAAGGAATATCTCCGCCCCATTCCTCGGGGATAAGCCCTTGTTCAGAAATCTGAGTTAATGTTCTGTCTATGTCAATATCTCTCTTATCTATTTTGTTAATCGCTACTATCATAGTAACACCCGCTGCTTTACTGTGATTAATAGCTTCTATAGTTTGAGGCATTATTCCATCATCTGCTGCCACTACAATTATGACAATATCCGTTAAATTTGCACCTCTTTCTCTCATAGCAGTGAATGCAGCATGCCCAGGCGTATCAATAAATGTTATTTTGCCAGTTTTTGTTTTGACAGAATACCCACCAATATGTTGTGTAATTCCACCAGCCTCTCCTTTAGCCACATGTGCTTTCCTAATATAATCTAATATTGATGTTTTGCCATGATCAACATGTCCCATTATTGTTACGATCGGAGGTCTGGGTTGCAAATCCTTTTCATTATCTTCTTCTAGATCATGAAATGCTTCCATTTTTTCCTCGGATGTTTGGGCTGTTTGTAATTCTAAAGTGACACCTAATTCTCCAGCTACTAGTTCAGCAACATCAAAGTCAATCGTCTCATTAATAGTTTTTTGAACGCCTAGAACTAACAATTGTTTCATTATCTCAGTACTTGTTATTCCAATTTTTTCGGAGAGCTCTCTAATCGATAATATGGGCTTATCTATAATTGCGTGATCAATAATTTTAACTTCAGATATATTGAACTTATTCTTCTTTTTAGGACCAGTTTTTTTGGTTTTTATTTTAACAAAATCATCTTCTTGATCGTAATCAAAATGTTTTACTCGATAAGTATTAGTTTTAGCTTTAGGTTTGGAAATCTGGACCTCATCGTCTATATCCCCTTTGCGCATCTTGGGTTTTGGTGTTGGTTTTCCGGGTTTAGGAAGTGGCGATGGTGGTGGGTTTATTATGAACACATCCTGAGGTATAGGATCTGGATTTTGAGTTTTATATGATGGTTTTGGCTCTGGGGTGGAAATATAAATTATTTCTTCAGAAGCGAGCGGCTCATTTTGTTCAGTTTCGGTATTAATTATAGTAGTGTCTATAGGTGCTGTATCAACAGATATAATTGTTTCATCAGCAATTGTCGCTGCAAGTTTTTCTTCTAAACTGGCACGCTTACTGTAAAAAGATTTTCTGATTATTTCTATTTGTTCTTTTAAGTTTTGAATACTATCATGCATTCTGATGGAAATTTGGTGAATTTCATCAATCGTTAATTTTTTCTCTTGTGTTTTCTTTTCTGTGTTCATTAACTTCTCCTTCAAAATTAGATATTAAATAAATAATTCTCTTTGTCATTTCTGAATTTGTGACTCCTAAAACATTTATATTCGCTTTTAACATTAACATTTTAAAATTATCGATGAGGAATAAAACGTATTTTTTTGATTCACTTAGCTTTTTTAATTTATTAATTGTTCGTTCAGATAAAGACGCATTAGCAAGTATTAATAATTCATGTTTTTTATAATTTAAAACGCTATCGTATCCAATAACTGTTGCTCTTGATCGGATTGCAAAACCGATAATTTTACAAATTTCTAACGAGCTCGTTTCTGATAGTTTTACAGTTTTCATCATCAATCTTACACTTGAATGCTTTTTGGAGACATATAGATTCAGTCCCTTTGCTTATGCATTGAGCATTATTACATAAATATGCACCTCTACCTGGTTTAATTTTATCTTTATCTATTTCAATTACATTATTTTTATTCTTCACAAGCTTAATTAGTTTTAGTTTGTCTAGTTTAATTCTACAAGCTATACACATTCTCGTATTCTTCATTGCTTTATTCTTTTACAAATCATTTCGTGTTATTACTATCAATTAAATTTGTTGTGAACATTTAGCTCTTTATCAAGTTCAATTTTTTCTTCTAGATTAGCAACTATATCGCTATATGCTTTAACATCAATTTTATAGCCAGTTAATTGCATTGCAAGTTTTGCGTTTTGTCCACGTTTACCAATGGCTAGAGATAGTTTATCATCCGGCACCACAACTTTAGCAGTGTTTTCTACTTGATTAAGTTTTACCATAATAACTTTTACATGACCTAATGCTCGGGTTATATATTCTGTTGGATCGTTTGAATACAATATTACGTCTACCTTTTCACCATTTAACTCAGATACTATAGCATTAACCCTAACTCCTTTTTGACCAATGCAAGCTCCTGTGCTGTCTACGTTAGGATCATCGCTATAAACCGCGATTTTAGTTCTTGTGCCAGCATCTCTCACTATGTTTTTGATTTTTACTAAATTTGAACGAATTTCGGGGACTTCAATTTCAAAAAGTTTTCTAACAAAACCAGCATCACTTCTACTCACAATTACTTGTTGTTGGCCTCTATTGTTAATTTTAACCTTTTTTACATAAACTTTAATTTTATCACCTACAGAAAGCTTCTCACCATAGACTTGATCGCGTTTAGGCATTATTGCCTCAGTTTGCGTTCCAACAATTTCGACAAAAGCAGCAGTTGATTCGACTCGTCTTACAATCGCTTGGACTAACTCTCCTTCTCTTTTACTCATTTCCTCATGAGCTAATTCTTTTCTTGCATCATTTAATCTTTGTAAAACTACTTGAGTTGCAGTTTGAGCCGCGATTCTAGAAACATCCCCAGCAGGGACATCTTCTCCGATAATATCACCTACCTTTGCATCGTTTTTGATTTTAAGTGCATCTTCTAAGGAAATTTCATATTTATCGATTTCTGCCTCATCTTCTACGACAGTTTTATATGCAAAATATCTAAGCTCACCTTTTTCTGGATTCATTTTAATTGCTATTGCGCGACTTTCACCAGTTTCTTTTTTTAAAGCAGCAGCTATTCCTGCTTCTATAGATGAGATTATTAGCTCTTTATCTAATTTAGATGATTTTTCTAATTCTTCAAGCGCTAAGAAAAAGTCAAAGTTATTCATTTTATTCCTCCGATTTTATTTAAATTTAATATGTTTTAGTAGAGAAGTTACATTATCTCTATATATTTCTATAGTTTTACCGTTGCGTAATAGTTCTAAATTAAAAGCATTTTTGGAATAAGAAATAATTTTACCAGTAAAAAAATTGCCTTTTAATCCTTTTTGAGCAACTTTTACATCTACTACTTCATTAATATTGCGCCTATAATCATCGTCAGTAACAATTTGTCGATCTAATCCAGGTGAAGAAATATTTAAAACATACGATTTTCCGTTTGAAATATCAACCTCATCTAATAAAGGACCCACTAAGTCATTAACTTTTACGCAGTCATCAAGTGTTATGCCGTTAAAAGAGAAAATATATATTGTTAAATGTGTTTCATTAGTGTTTTGGGTGTTGCAATTAACTTCAACAACCTCGTAACCTAAGTTTTCTATAGGTTCTCTAACTATATCCATAACGAGTTCAGCCATTTTTTTATGCATAATATTTCCCTTATAATGATAAGAGTGGTCCTTGGACCACTCTAACAAGCAAAAATAATTCTAAGTCTATGTTAGCACCTTTTTTAGGTTTATGCAAGCATTTAGATGTGTGTTACACAATACATGAATATTGTATTACAACGTTATATTTAACAAGATATTTTCTTAATGAAATCCTTAAAATCCTGTGGTATGTCAGAGTTAAAAGATATTGTTTTATTTGTTGTTGGATGTATAAACTCTAAAAAAGAAGCATGGAGTAACTGTCCTGATAGTTTAGAAGCATTAGAGCCCCCGTATTGTTTATCGCCAACAATAGGATGATGCATATAACTTGCATGTACTCTAATTTGGTGGGTTCTACCAGTAATTAGAGTAAATTCAACGAGCGAAAACCTATTAAATTTATCAATTACTTTAAATTGAGTTTTAGCAATTTTACCATTATGAACTACTGTCATTTTTTTTCTATTTTTTGGACATCTACCAATCGGCGCAACTATTTCTCCCTCATCTTCTTTCAAAACTCCATCAAGAAGTGCAATGTATTTCTTTTTAACAATACGCTTAGAAAACTGGTTAGCTATCTTTATGTGTGCATTATTGTTTTTTGCAACAACCATAAGACCTGTTGTGTTTTTGTCTAACCTATGAACTATTCCTGGTCTAATCTCTCCATTAATTGAGGAAAGATCTTTGAGGTGATACATTAAAGCATTAACTATTGTGCCTGAATAATTGCCTGCAGCAGGATGCGTTGCGATACCTCTGTGTTTATTAATGACTGCAATGTCAGAATCCTGATAAACGATATTTAAGGGAATTTCCTGAGGTTCTGTAGACATAACCTGTGCTGGGGGAATCTTTATATTTATAACATCACTTTCTCTTAATAGAGTGGATGGTTTATAAATCTCCTTGCCGTTTTTAAAAACATTTCCACTAGATATAAGTTTTTGTATGGCACTTCGTGTATATGGAATGTTATCTAACTCCTTATATTCAAGAGTCGACAGAGCGCGACTAATATATATATCAGCCCTTTCGCTCTTTATACCTTCTTCTATAATTAAGTCTATCTTTTTCATAAAAAACAAAAATTATAAATTAAGTTGATACTATTTATTCTTTTTACAATCTTTTACATAATAAATAATAACATATATGATTATGAGAACACAGCCAATAGTCAAACAAGAATCTGCAATATTAAAAACTGGAAAATCAATTAGTTCAAAATAAATAAAATCCCTAACATGTCCAAGTAAAAACCTATCTACGATATTTCCAATCCCTCCAGCTACAATTAAAATTAATCCAAACCTAAAAGTCTTATCTTTAAGTTTTGTTAGACTAAACATTTGAATAATGAACACTACTATTATTATTATTAGCGATATTATTGCTAAAATTATTGCATTTCCTTTAAAAATGCCAAAAGATGCACCTGTATTCTGAACTGCAGTAAACTTCAGAATATTATTAATTAATACAATATCTGGCGCTCCTGCGTTAATGGGTTCGTAGATAAAGGTTTTTGTTAATAGATCAACAGAGACAAAAACTAATATCAATAAAACTTCAACAATTATGGTTAAAATAGTTTTTCTTTTCATAATTATTCGCGTAACTACCTTGCAATTTTTCTAAATGCTATTCTTCAAATATCACTCTTCCTAATCTTATCATGTTTGCACCCTCTAATATAGCATCTAAATAGTCATTCGACATACCCATAGATAAATGTTCTATGTTAAAATCTACTTGACGAAGGGTATCATATAAAATTTTAGCCTCTTTAAAATACTCTCTTCGTATATTGGTAAGAAGAGGAGTAACTAGCATGAGACCTTTTACAGTAATGTGTGAATAATTTTTGACTCTGGAGTAAAAATCATAAACATTATCGAAATTAAGACCCGCCTTATTGTCTTCCTGCCCTGCATTAATTTGCAAAAGTATTTCTTGTTTCGTCGAGTTTATTATACAAAGACGTTCTATCTCATCACAAATTTTAATGTCGCATACGCTTTGAATAGTTTTTGCCTTGCCTACTAAATATTTAACTTTATTCCGTTGTATTTGACCAATAAAATCCCATATTTCATCATTAGTGAATTTATCTCTAAAGCTTTGTGCTCTATTTTCAGCGAGTCTTACATTTTCAAAAAGGGACGCAGCATATTTAGCTTCATCAACAGAGCGGTTTTTTGTGGCTAAAACTACTGTAATGCTAGATGGATCATTACAATTATTTTCAATATTTTTAATGACTGCTTGGGCATTTCTAGTAATTATCTTTTTGTACATAAGTTCCATTAGTATATTATATTGTTCTATTGCTAATTTATCTAGTATTTATAAGGGAATTAGTATATAGATTTTAATTAGATAAATAAAGCTTCCAAATATTATGATTTGTATAATAATCTTTTTTGTCTCTAGATATTAAAATATTTAACTTGCGGTAATCGCACCCAGTTAACGAACAACCATTAAAAACGTGGTTGTAGACTTTAACTTCGTTTATGTTGTCATATAAGTTAATTGTAATGTTAGATTCACCATCCCAATACAAGGAATTATTACCAAGTTCTTTGAGCGAAGTAAACATATAATTTACAATATTTTTCGTATTGTCAAAGGCACAATCTTCGATAAATAATCCTGATAATGAATTGATATTAGTAAAATTAGCGGTATTATCCATTGGTCTATCAGTTTCAGCATAAATTCTTGTAAGATTTATCATAGAGGCAAATGAAAACTTTCCTATTTTAACTAACTTACCTCTTCCTTTAAACATAATTTCGTTTAAAAAAGGTACATCATAGAAGGCAAAATCATCAATTTTTATAACAGTTATTGGTACTTCGTATAAACTTGAATTAACTGCTCCTGCAGGATATGAAACTAGCGTTTGCTTGTTTTTATCAAATAAAACACCGTTGTCTTGACTAAATACAGGATTCTCATTGGACACGATATATAATTCATTTTTATTGAGACCTAATAATGCAGTTGAGTTTAAATATGTTACCGAACTTAAATCAAGCGATGTTATTTGTAAGTTGGAAAGAGAGTATGGAGCAAGTTCTTTAATGTTAGCTAAATCAATACCTTTAATTATGTCTTGTTTATTTATAAACGAATTTTTACCCAAATAATCAACGATTCTGTAATTAACCCCATCTTCACTATGATCTTTAGGAATGCTTATATAAACATCGTTGGAGGTCCAGTTATATACACCATATGTGCCAGTAGGTTGCTTAAATAATATACATTTATTTTTATTATCTTTGAAAAGGCCATATTTAAAAAGGTAATAATCCTCACTTGGAATACCATCTATTGAAACTATGATATAGTTATCTATTATGTCAGTTTTTATATATTTATTTGAATAGCGGTATTTAAAATATTTATCTAAGACTTGAGCTGTATTGTTTAACAAATTAAGCTTATTTAAGTTAATTATATAAAACTTGTTTCCCCAGTTTGTTTGTCCATATATCACAATTTCCATGTGTTTAAATAAAGGACTAATTTCAATGTTTTCTACTTCTTCAAAATGTTCAGTTAGTGCTAAATAATTATTTAAATAGCTTAAAAATACACCATATTCAGTATACAACTCTTTAGCACATTTTAAGTACCTATTAATCAATGAGAAGCTTGTAAATACTATTGGAACAAATTCCGGAATTATTGTAACATCATAATTTTTCATAATAAAATTATCCGAAATATATTCTCCATCGTCATTTAGCGAAGATGTCTTATGCAGTTTTAAACTTTTAAGTTTAAATCCTTTATTTTCAGATATTTTTAATTTAACTAACTTGCCTGGACTGTACGAGGTTGAGATTACACTAACTTCTCCATAGTTGTTATCATTATTTATATTAATTCTGTATAAAATCGCATTTGATTTATTAGGAATTTTATCGTAGTAAAGATTGATAATTGGCATGTTCTCGGGTATTACAAATTCCTGATTAATAATTTCTGTATCATTGTATCGTAATTGTGATACTGTGTACATGTTAGACTCGCCCCTATTGATTATATTAATTTTTATACTTTCTCCTTCAAATGTAATTGCTTTATCTGGATATATAGAAAAATAACTATCTTCATGAGCATTAATAATTACTATTGGTTTAAAAAATGCATCAATAATTATATTACTGTTTTTCATTAAAAAACTAATATTAGTTTGAGTAAAATACTTATTAATATTTTTGTCCTTTTCATAAGATATCAAAACATCTTCTTCATAATTGGGTCCATGTTTAATTATCAAACTGAATAAACCAAAACCTTCTGCAGGGATAATTTCCAATTTAATTACTTCATTTAGCCGTGCTGTTTTAATATTTGATTCTATATAACCATCACCAATTTGATTGATTGTAATACTATACTCATTTGTAGACGTAATATGTTTTGGCATTGCTCTAATTTCTATATCAAAATTAGGCATATAAAATGAACTGGAAAAATCACTTATTCCATCTAATTCAATATCATACTCCTCATATAACTCACTACATAAATTAATATATTTAAATTCTACACTATCTGGCGCTAGTGACCCTATGTTTTCTAATTGTAGTTTAATTAATTCCCCTTCCGTTGCATAGCTATGTGAAACTGAAGGTTTTGGAGAGTATGTGTCTGACACAGTTATTGTATATATACGAGGAGAAAGTGTTATAGTTAAAACAGAGTCTTGTTTAGGCATAACTAAACTATCCCCCGATACAAAAACACCATTTAATAACATGTTGTTAATTGTAACCTTATTTAGTGAGGAAAGGTTTAAATTTATAATCTCTCCTTCATAAAACGTAGATTCTTTTTTTGACGTGGGAATTATTATATCTGTTATAAGCCCTGTTGAGTCTTTTACTTGAATAATTAAGTTAAATAATTTATCTTTATTTATGGGGTTTACAATAGGCTTTAATATAACGTCTTCCTCGGGCATTACAAAACCTTCTTTTTCTGTACAAATACAGTTATTAATCATTATTTGATCACATATGAACCCTTCGTCACATATAACTTCTATGGGTACATATTCACCTGCACTTGCTTGAGTAAATGCAGTTTTTAATTGAGCATTTATTACTTCATCAATAGTAATATCATATTTAATATTATAATTAATCTTTATAACTTCAGCGGCCAAAACAACGGGGTTTGCGGGCATTATAAAAAAATCTAAAATATTTTCATCTGGTTTCGATAGGTCATAAATCTTTTTTACGTAATAACCTAAAGTTGGCAAAGCATCAATATAAATCTGTTCACCTTTTCTAGCAGATTCTTTGCTAATATTTATAGCAACATTTTCTTGTTCATAAACTGTAATATTATAAGGCATTAGTTCAAATACAGCAGTTATAACAACCGGACAAGGTAGCATTGTAAAAGAATAGTTTGTTCCATCTTCTTCAATAATAATATCATTAGCACGTAATGAATCTGGTTTTAACATGTAACCCGGTTTAGGTGAGACTGAAACTATTATATTTCTACCTTTTGAAGCTTCTATTTTTTTATTGTCATCTGCTTGTATATTGATTACATTTATTGTGCCTTCGTCATATGAAACAATAGAAATAGTGTGGGGATAGGTTTCTACACTTTCCCATTTAGCAAAAACAGTTCGGCTTTCAACGGCTTTAAATAGTGCTATATTTAACTTGTCTGCTTCTTTGAAATTTAAATCTAAATACCATCCAATGAAGACATATCCATCTTTAGTTGGTTCTTGTGATGGCAGTTTAATTTTATCATTTTGGTTTAATGTTATACTGACTGCAGAAACATTTCCAGGGAAAACTCCGCCGTTGGCATTAAATGAAATTACAACCGCTTTAGAGAGGTGATTATTATTGTCGCACCCACCTATAAAGACAGCAAAACATATAATAAATGATACTAAAATGACTAAGAATATTTTTTTATTTTTATCCATATAATATGATTATAACAAATAATAAGTAATAATACATAAATAAGATTAGTTTGGCATGCTTATAAGCTTTTGAAAAAGTTTTGCAGTAGCTAAGGCATCACTTAATGCTCTATGTGCATCATTGTTGGAAATATCAAATCTTTTACATAAACTTTCTAGGCTTACACCTTTAGTAATGTTTAATTTACGACGGGCTAAAAGCATAGTATCTTCAAAGGGATGATTAAAGTTATATGAATATTTTTTTGCATGGAAAGTAAGCATACCTAAATCAAAACTTGCATTATGTGCAACAAGTATACAGCCATAACAAAATTTATAAAAGTCAGAAATCACATCACTAAAAGCAGGAGCGTTTTCTAACATGCTATCTACAATATTATTTACTTTACTAGCCTCTTCTGGCATGGGTATTTTCGGTTTTATAAGAGTCTCAAAAGATTCAATAATCAATCCCTTTTTAATTTTTACGGCACCTATTTCTACTATTTCATCTTTTGTTTGATCTAATCCTGTAGTTTCTAAATCAAAAACAACATATATATTTGAATCATTAGTCATTTCTTGCATTTGGAAAAAATTACTCTGCACAGAATCTATGTAGGGCTGTGGAAAAACAATCGAATAATCAGTTGCAACTTTTTTATATGGAATCTCTGTAGATATACTCCCATAGTCTATCGTACAAAGGGCCATCCCTATTACTCTTAAAGAATTTCTATTATTAAACGCTTTTGAAAGTTTCCCTGTAATGACTATAGTTGGATCTTTTTCTAGAAATACATTCAATGAATCTTGTTGTTCTTTTGAATTTGAGAACCGAGTACAGTTCAGTGAATCTGTGCTATCATTTATAACAAATTCCGTTATGAATATCTCTTTTTCATTTTTAGAAATTTGTTTATTAATTATATTTGAAACTTTACCACATACAACAACATTGTTATCAAAATTAATATTATTGATATCCGATATATAAATTGGCTGGCGAGTAACATTTCCAAAGATTGCCTGTCCTTGCTGTATGTTTATTAGTCGAATTAACTTTTCAGCTTTAGAGCCAATGGATATTATTCTATTTTGACTAGTTCTATGCTTCTTTGTGCCTATTACAATAACTTTGATATGTTCGATTATACTTTTTTCAAGCTCCTTTGGTAAGTGCTTATCTATTTCTGCTTCAAGTAATAATTGTTGTATATTCGGTGTTGTTTCTATTTTAATTTCTATATAGTCAGGATTTATAGACACCTGTATGTCTTGATTTTTAATTTGAGTGGCATATAGTTGGTGTCGCGAGTATAAATATCTGCTGACTTCTCCAATAATGAAACTTTCATCTGATATGGTCTTTTTAAACCTAACTTCAACGTGAGGTAAAAAACTAAATGTTTCAGAAGAAAAATTTTCTATATCTTTTATAAGTCCCTCATTTAATTTATCATCAAAATCTTTTGCCTTTACTAATAAAATTATCGTTATTCCTCCTTCTCTCGTATTAAATACTTCTGAACAAGCAAAAATATGATATTTATCAGGTAATGTTTTATTTAATAATTGTATAAACTTTGTTTCTTCTCTCATTTAAATCCTATTAACTTATTTATCTTGAATAAATTGTTGTATTAAATTCTTTAATTCTCCAATTATAGAATCATTATCTATTGTCTTATAACGTTTTCCATCAATAAATAATAAAGATTTATTTTCCCCTGCACATATTCCAAAATCAGCATCCCCTGCCTCACCTATTCCATTTACAACACACCCCATAATAGCGATTTTTAGTGGTTTTTGTATATGTGAAACATAATTGTTAATTTCTTTCACAATGTTAATAATATTAATCTCTGTTCTTGCACATGTAGGACAAGAGATTATGTCAACAAAATTTTTTCTTTTGCCTGTTGCTTTCAAAATATCTTTTGCTAGATCAACTTCCTTGATAGGATTGCCTGTTAGCGAAACTCTAATAGTGTCTCCAATATTGTCTGACAAAAGAGAACCAATTGCAATAGATGATTTAACCTCTGCGAGCTTACCGTATCCGGCTTCAGTTAAACCAATGTGTATAGGATAAGGCATTTCATTATGTAATAATCTATTAGCCATTATTGTCGATTTAACATCCGATGCTTTTATTGAAACGACAATGTTATAAAACCGTTCTTTTTCTAATAAATCTATGTTTTCTTTAGTATATGTTACTAAATCTTCTATAGCCATACTTTTATGAAAGGATCCTCGATTTACTCCGATGCGTATAACAGTCCCTCTATCTCTAGCTTCACCAACAATGTTTGATAATGCCTTCCTAGGCATATTTGATGGATTTAGTCTAATTTTTGAAGCCCCTGCCAAAATCGCGCCTAAAGCCATTTGTTCATCAAAATGTATGTCTGCAATTATGGGAATATTTTCACATAGGGAAATTATTTTCTTAAATTGAGTAAGTGATTCTTTATCAGGTATAGAAACTCTAACCAAATCACAACCTGCTTTTGATAGTGCAAATATTTGCCGTAGCGTTGCGTCAATATCTTTCGTTTTCGTATTTGTCATAGACTGAATTCTAACAGGGTAATTATTCCCTAAAAAAACTTTTCCTATTTTAACAATTTTTCTATCCATAAAAATGCCCTATCATAAAGTATCTAAATAAATTTTAACACATCTATTAATATTGCCAATAATATAATAGCAAAAAATCCTATAGTATGTATTATCGCTTGCAGTTTTTTACTTACTGGTTTTTTTCTTATTATTTCAATGAAACAAAAAAGGATTCTTGCTCCGTCTAATGCAGGTATAGGTAATAAATTCATCACTGCAATATTCGCTGAGATTATTGCTATCGCATATAGTAATGTGGATATGCCAGCCCTACTGGCTTCAGTAATAACTTGTATTGTTGTAACTGGTCCTCCTAAGGCATTTAATCCGATTCCTCCGGTAAAAAGTCTACCTAAAATTTCAAACACTTTATAGACCACGAAAAATATAAACGGAAAAGCACGTTCTAAACTTAATCCAAAAGAAATTTTTTGGATACTAACTGAGCCTACAAATCCAAAACCATAATTAGTTTGTTCCTCTCCGTCTACTAATGTTGGGATAAACTGACCGTCTTCATCGAACTCACCTACCGTATAGTAATATTTATTTATGGTAATACGTTCTTTTTTACCATTTCTTAAAATTATCACGTCGGCAGTATCTTGAGATTTTTTTAGTAATGAAAAGGCATCATTTGCTTCTAAAATATTTAAGGTTCTTCCATTAATCTTTAAAAAAACATCTCCTTTTCGAAGGGGGTTCGGTGAATCTGGGTTAATATGCTCTACTTTAAGCATTACTTGTCCAAAAATTGAAAAAAATATTGTAACTATAATCAAAGCTGATACTAGGTTCGATAAAGCTCCCGCAGATAATACAACAATTCGCTTCCAAGCAGGTTTATTATCAAAAGCTGTGGGGCTATCAGATTCTTCATCTTCACTTTCAAATTTACAAAATCCCCCAAGGGGAATTGGCCTAATAGAAAATAATTCACCATTTTTTTTGTTAACTCGTTTAAAAATAGGAGGTCCAAAACCTATTCCAAATTCTAAAATTTTGAACCCTAGAGCTTTTCCTGCTAAATAATGACCTAGCTCATGGATAACAATCATAAATGTAAGCGAGAGCAAGCCAAGAAGAATAAACCCTACTGTTTCTAATACATTTTTGAACTGTGAAAGAATAAAAACCATAACAAAACTATTAGCACCTCATATAACTCTTAGATTCTATATACCTCTTTACATTATTAGCAATAGCATTAATATCTGAAACATCTGTTATAACCCCGCCTTGAAACTCATTTAAACATTTTTCAATAATATCAGGTATATCGTAGAATCCAATTTTATTATTAAAAAAAAGTTCAACCGCAATTTCATCTGCAACGGCCATCACTGTGCCTTCTAAATCCCCCATGTTTAAAACTTTTAATGCTAGTCCTAAACAAGGAAATCTTTCAAAATCGGGCTTCCCAAAAGTTAAAATCCCCAAATTAGAAAGATCTAAAGGTTTTGCCATGCTTTCCACTCGTTTAGGAAATGTTAATGCATATTGTATTGGTATTGTCATGTCCGGATTAGACAACATGGCTTTCATAGAACCGTCTTTAAATTCAACAAGCGAGTGTACAACACTTTCTTTATGAATTAATATATCTATATCATTCACTCCAAAAAGATGTTTTGCTTCAATCAATTCCATCCCTTTATTCATTAATGTTGCACTATCTATAGTCACTTTTAATCCCATATTCCACGTTGGATGCTTAATTGCTTCATTCGAAGTCACTATTTCTAATTGCTCCGTCGTATAGCCTCTAAAGGGTCCTCCTGATGCAGTTAAAATTAGCTTTTTAATATTTGATAAGTCTTCTAAACATTGAAATATTGCCGAGTGTTCGCTGTCAACTGGAATGATTGTTTTATTATTACGTGAGGCTATTTCCATTATTTTGGAACCATATGAAACTAAGCTTTCCTTGTTAGCCGTTGCGAGTTTTGCAGGGCTTTCCAAAACTGCTATTGTTGGCAATAAACCGGCAAGTCCACTAATTCCATTTATAACAATATCACAACTAGTATATGTTTCAGAATAATTTAACATGGTAGTATCACCATGTATGACCTGAGTAGGATTAAAATGAGATATTTGCTCGCTTAGTAATTTAATATTTCGTTTACACGCTAATAAGGTTACCTCGAATAAGTCCTCATGCGCTTTAATAACTTGAAGCGTTTGCGTTCCAATAGAACCAGTAGATCCAATTACTCCAACTCTAATTTTTCTCATAATATCCTCTAAACTTAAGCTTTAAAAACTTTACAATTGATAGCAAAAAACAAATCCGTTAGCCAAAACTAGTAAAACTCATAAAGCATGCCATAAAAACAACTGCAACCATTAAACTATCCAATCTATCAATTATACCACCGTGAGATCCTAAGACTTTACCAAAATCTTTAATGTTCATACATCTTTTGATTCTACTGGCTATTAAGTCACCAATTTCTCCAATGAGTCCTAAAGCAACACCAATTAATGGGAAAAATAGCCAAGGTTCGTATAGGTCACTAAATATTGCTACTCTATTCAATGGTATAGGTGCTAATTCAAACATGGCATATACGATTATAGCACCAACAGCGCCACCTAATAGTCCCATAAAAAAACCGCTATAAGTTTTATTAGGACTAATTTTAGGAAAGATTTTAGGACCTTTAATTAAACTGCCGAAATAATAAGCAAAAGCATCAGCCATCATTGCCGAACCTACCGCTAGTAGTAATGGGATCATTCCAAATTGATTAATTAGCTGGAATGCTACTACTAACGGTAAAATTGGATAAAATAACAAAAACAATGATACAAGAAAATTATTAAATGTTACTCTTGTATCAAAAACATAAAATAAAAATAATAAAAGTATTGAAATTACCACAAAAATTAATATTCCATGATAACCACCAGCAAAAAAAGAAAATGGTAGAAAATGAAAAAGTTTAACAATTGGGTATGAAATCACAAGAATAATGCATAATGGAATTACTTGTGGGTTATATCCGCCGGCTTTAGTTGCAGATATCATTTCATACAATGCGACAGCCATTATTATTAGAAGAAGTGCATCAAAGAAATATTGACCATAGTAATTATCATTAGTACTTTTTATAGTGCCAGTTAAAACAACAATTCCAATTAACACAATTAAAAATAATAATCCTTGAATAGTACGCTTTAATACTCTTTTCATTGTCTAATATCTCCAAAATTTCGCTTGATTCTTAAAAATTGTTCGTTTATCTTAAAAATATCTTCTCTATTTGCATCAGGAAATTTTTTTTCGAAGAAAAAAAGCTCCGAATAAACTGACTGAAATGTTAAAAAATCAGATAGTCGCTTGCATCCACCATATCTAACAATTACATCAGGATCAGGAATTGTAGCGGTATATAGCCTATTTGACAACTCTGTTTTATTAATAGGCGTATAATCACCGTTATTAATTTTCTCTTCAAGCAGGAGGTTGAAAGCTTTAATTAATTCTTCTCGTCCACTATAAGCGATAGCAATAACTATTTGCATCCCTTTATTGTTAACGCCAATTTGATATGCTTTTGATATCGTTATAAGTAGTTCTTGTGGTAATCTACTTAGTTCGCCTATAAACATTATCCGGTACCCGCGAGTGCGAACCAACGGAATTAGCTCTGTTTCAATATAGTCGTTAATAATGCCCAAAATACCGTATACTTCACTTACATCTCGTTTGAAATTATCTAAACTAAAAGCATATAAAGATAAAATCTCAACTTTAACTTCATCTGCAGCGTCTATAATCTCAGTAATTACCTTAGTAGCGGATTTATGTCCACTTAATCTTGGTAGCCCTTGAGCTTGAGCCCAGCGACCATTCCCATCCATTATTATAGCAAGATGTTTCATTATACAGACATTATCTCTTTTTCTTTTTCTGTAGTTAAATCATCAATTGTTTGAACGAAATCGCTGACTATTTTATCAACATCTTTTTCTGCAGATTTTAACTCGTCTTCCGTAAGTAATTTGTCTTTTTCTAAAGATCTTAACTTGCTAATTTGATCTCTTCTGATGTTACGAATTGCAATTTTGGTTGTTTCCGCTTGACTACGAATGTCTTTAACTAATGCTTTTCTCCTTTCTTCTGTCAATTCAGGAAAAATTAATCTAAGAACTTTCCCATCGTTACTTGGAAAAATTCCAACATTTGCGTCTATTATTGCTTTTTCAACTGATTTTAATGCGCTCACATCCCATACATTGACTACTAACATTCTCGCTTCAGGTATGGTTATATTAGCCATTTGATTTATGGGTGTAGGAACTCCATAATAATTAACAGTAACCTTATCTAATATTCTAGCATTTGCCCTACCAGCACGCATTAATGCAAGTTCATTTTTGTAATTTTCTATTGATTTGTCACATTTTAATTCAAGGTCAGTAAAAACTTCTTGAATAAATTCATTTTCATAAGCCATAATATTTTCTCCTATTGTCTAACATGTGTAAGTAAGTTAAATTACCTTAGAATAATATACCATATGCATACTATTTTTTCAACATCGCATTATGTTTAAACAATAATTGTAATGTGTAAAGTTAATTGAACCATTAGTAGATTCACTGTTACTCTGTTTTTGGTTACTCCTTTCCTTCTTTGTTCATATCCCCCTAGGGGGATAAAAATTTTTCACGCAAACGCTGTCACTAA
>JAAZLE010000097.1 GCA_012799455.1 Clostridiales bacterium
ATGAAATGGTATGGAGTTATCTCATAGAAAAGGCAACAGTGAATAGAGATGGTTCGGTTAGTTTCTTGTTTAGGAATGGGGTGGAGATGCGAGATAGGAAAGATGGTTTTACATACATTGGATTTTGGCGGGCATCCTGTTGACAAAAACTCGTGAGGAATGTAGTATTTAGTAGGAAGGTGATATAGTTAAAAAAGTAGAAAGTTTTTAAGTCTCAAACTTTTGTAATGGTTATAATAATCACAGAAGATGTGCAAATAATCACGACAAAGATTAATAATTTTGTAAGTGATGTGACATATGTATGTGTATAGATTGATATTAATTCAGTGAAGATGTTTAATTTTAGCAATATTGTGTAGGTGAGTAATGATTGAGGTAAGGAATCTAACTAAAATATACAAGCCAAAAAAAAGCACCCCCGTAACTGCTTTAAACAATATTAGTTTTGATTTAGGAGAGACAGGCTTTATTTTTATTCTAGGTAAAAGCGGGTGCGGAAAGTCTACATTACTCAATGTGTTAGGTGGGTTAGATGGATATGATTCAGGTGATATCATCATTGATGGAATATCTAGTAATAACTTTAAACAGTCGGAGTTCGCTGGGTATAGGAATTCGTCTGTAGGTTTTGTCTTTCAAGAATATAATTTACTATCGGATTTTAGTGTCGGAGCTAATATTGCAATAGCTTTAGAGTTGCAGGGCAAAGAAGCATCAAGTGATAATATTGAAGCGTTGTTGTCTAAAGTCGACTTAAAAGGATATTTAGATAGAAAGCCAAAAGAATTATCTAGTGGAGAAAAACAGAGAATAGCAATTGCAAGAGCCTTGATTAAAAATCCTAGAATAATATTGGCAGATGAGCCGACAGGAGCTCTTGATTCAAATACAGGGAATCAGGTTTTAAGTGTGTTGCAAGAGTTATCTAAAACAAAGCTAGTAGTTGTTGTCACGCACGATAGTGTAGCCGCCGAAAAATATGCTGATAGAATAATCTCTATGTCAGATGGGAAAATTATATCAGATGTACAAAAGATACCAAATTTACATGAAGTTGAAAATAAAAAAATTTCTCCCGACGAGAGTAAAAATAGCATTAATGAGCAAGTTTCTATTATTCTTGAACCAAATTCTCAAAATTTAAATACTAGCAATCAAAAAAGTCAGGCTAAATACAAGTTTCAAAGAAAAAATGAATCTAAAAAATTAAATGTAGTAAAAAGTAGGCTTAAGACTAATCGGGCACTTACAATTGGTTTAAGCAGTCTAGTTCATCGCAAAATAGCGCTGTCGATAACATTGTTGTTATCAGCGGTAGCTTTTGCATTGTTTGGTTTGTTTTTTGTGTTTAATATGTTTGATGGACAAAAAGTGTTGAAAGAATCTCTTCTAAAGACGAATGATTACGAACTTATTATTCAAAGTAACCAAAAGGAAAAATACTACGATGGTTATAGATATTCCCATGACTTTATAACTGAGTATGATGCAAAAAACATTGAAGAAAAAATGGGTGTAAAAGGGATATATCTTTCTTCATTTAACGATTATTGGAATTATAATTATGGTAATTTTTCTGACATTACAAAAATTGAAAACATTCGAGCCAATCGAGTATATTCTTATGTTATTGTCGATGAGAATAAATTAGAAAACATTGGTTATCAACTTGTTGCTGGTGCTTACCCTCTAAATCATGATGAAATAGCTATTTCAGAATATGTGTTTAGAAACTATCAAATAGCAGGCTATGCGTACAAAGGTGAGGAATGTGTGGTGCATAGTTTTGATGATTTAATTGGTAAAAAATTATATTTTGACAATAAACATACATTTACAGTTTGTGGTATTATAGACACTAATCAAAATCTTGAAAGGTTTAATGAAATTGATAAAAAGAAAGAACGAGAGAAGTTGCTTTTACAAGAAAAACTTTCGTATATCGCAGAAAACACAGCACTAACGTCATTTTTTGTTTCAAAAAGCTTTGTTGAACAACAGTTTGGTTCTATTGATTTTGAGAATAGACTTAATATTAAAAGAGAGTTGACTCTTCCTATACTAAAAACAGGTATGATTCAATGTGTTAACGTGTTCTCATCACATACCGATGAGAGTTTTTATGAAACTTATATTCGTGGAATTGTTGGAAGCAGTATTGAATCATTAAAAGAAGATGAGATTATTATTGATAAGTTTATGGCATTACATTTGTATTGTATAAAAACATATAACTTTTTTGATTTTACAAAAGGTGAATATGAAAAGTCTATAAATAAAAATGAAAGCACGGTAGCAGAAATTGACTATGTTAGTTTATCTAAATTAAGTACTAGTGATTTGTATAATGCGTTAAAAACCGAAGAATTATCATTAGGGAAGAAAAAATTTAAAATTGTCGGTGTTATTGAGTCGGAAGAGCCCTATTTAGGTGACGATTTTTTTAAGGTTATTTCAAAATCTGAATATTTAGGTCTAATCAACAGCTTGTATTGGACCCATGCATATGAAAAAAGAGATGTTTTTAATGGGCAAGTTTATATTAAAAATGCATATACAGTATTTGACATAAACAATATTACGGAGGCTGATAAAGAAAAAATCTGTTTTATTGATGGAGTGAACTTTAATAATATGTTAGAAGACGATATTATTTTGAATAAGAGATTGGGTGCGCAACTATATGCGGATTTGAGTGGAGAAGTTTCAAGTTTTGAAATAAATGAATACTTGCTTTTATACAAGGAGTTGCCAACAGATGAAATGTTAAAAGCTTTATCAGGTAGAGTTAGTATCATTAATAAGTCTTCAGAAAAAAGGATTGAAGGCGCTCGAATTGTTGGGATTATTAACGATGATAAAGATGAAGAGAAATTTATATATTTGAATTTAGAAGAAAAATTACAATTTTACTATTTACCCATATCAAATATACTCATAAAGAATCCGAAAACAGAAGATGGTATAAGCGATTTAATGGCTTTTGAAAAAAGCGATTACGGAAATTACGGTACAATTATATTTATTGCACCTCCATTCAAGCTGTCTTTGGAGGGAAGTGCGGAAGTTATTGAAATGTATAGCGGTGTTTTAATTTATGTTGCAGTTGGTATGGCTTTATTTGCAATCATCCTACTAATGTTTTATATATTTTCTAGCATCAATAGCAAAAAACAAGACATCGGAATATTGCGCTCATTAGGGGCAAGGAACAATGACTTGTTTAAGGTTTTCACGACGGAAAGTATAGTTTTTTCAGTATTAAGTTCTATTCTTGCTACATTATTTGTGTGGGGATTAATGGTGTTTGCTAACAAAGAAATACAACGAATGGGTGAAGAGATTATATTTTTTAAATTCGGATTAGAAGTATTAGTTATTTTTGCAGTTTCATTGGTTTCAGCCTTGATTTCAAGTTTTATACCCATGTTAAAAATGGCTAGTAAAAAGCCAGCAGAAAATATAAGGGAAGGTATGTAATAAATGCAAATGAACAAATTGTTAGTAAAAGTAATTATATTTCAATATGTAGTAGACTGTTCTTGGAGTGTTAGTTTTTAGACATATTTAAAAACAATGGAGGTGATTTTATGTTAAAAAACGATCAATCAATAATTTTTAGTAGGAAATGGTTGCGCGCAATATTATGCTTGGTAGTGGCTTTTCTAAGTTTTACGGTATTAATGTTCCCCAGTTCTAGCTTGTTATCTGTCGCTAATGCTGGTGAAGAGCCGAGCATATCAGAGGAGATTACTGGGGTAAATTCTGAAGGGGAACGTGGTGGAATCTTTAACTAAAATTATTACACAATAACGATTCCTTCCAATTATACCTATTCGGAATTTGCTGTCAATCAAGCAGAGGCTGTAAAGTTAATTTTGAGTAATATGCCTGATTTTTCTACAAACGGCCCATCTTGTTCTTTTGTAATTCATACTAATGTTAAATATTTGTGGCTAGTAGGCAAAACAACGACGATAAAATGTAATTTTGTTGTTGAAGTCAATAGATCTACTCCACTAAATGTTGTTTTGGAACAGGTAAACATAGAGGCGGATGTTGGTCGTCCAGGGTTCGCGGGGGTATACAATGTCGATTTGGATATCCATTTGGTTAGTGCTTCATCTTGTATTAAAGGGGGAGCAAAGACTGATTCTAATCAAATACTTTGTCAAGCTATCACGGTTAGAAATATAACAATTAAGGGTTATAATGATACAAATATTCTCGCATTATTTGGAGGAGCGGGAGCTAATGGTAGTGATGGTCAAAACGGGGCAAGCGGAACAAGTACAACAAATGGTAATAACGGGGCATCTGGGTCTTGTGGATTGGCTGGTTCTTCTGCTGTGTTATCAAGTTCATTGCACATTTCACAATGTCAAATACTTCTAAAAGGTGGAGATGGAGGTAATGGGGGCAATGGTGGTAATGGAGGACATGGTTACAATCAGCCTAAAGCTGCTATTGGACAGAATGGGCGTCATGGCACTCATGGTGGTCATGGAGGTATGGCGGGTGAAGGCGGAGTAGGCGGTATGGCTCTTGTTACTGGGAGTTTTTCTTCATCAGGGAATAATGTCTCATTATCAATAGTAGGTAGCAAAGGTGGAAAAGCTGGCGTGCCAGGCAGAGGTGGCAATGGAGGCAAAGGCGGGGATTGTGGTGTTTTCCGAACTCCAGGAGATGGTGGAGATGGTGGAGATGGTGGCTATAGAGCACATGGTGGGGAGCGTGGCGGAATATCAACTGTAGCAATTGAACCAGGTAACGGTCTTACTGTATCAATAAACCAAGGAACAAATGGAGCAGATTCGCCAGTGTCTGCCGGTGGAGTGGGCGGCGCTGGTGGTAGGGCTGGAAGTAAAAGAGGAGCAAATGGCACAAACGGTCAAGCAAGTGTTTTTCCATCATAGTAAGTTAAGTTTAAATGGCAAGGCGCAACTTTGAGGGGGTTTGTGTTTTCAGAATTATTTCTATGCAATACGGGATAATAAAGATATAGGTTGGGCGATATACAGTTAAGTAGTTGCTTGTTCACATAACGGTGCACTATATCAAGTTGTCAAAAATATTTTTTCTAGATAACAAAACGAAAGGTACGGATCGGATTCAATGGTTCGTGCCTTTTTCGTATTTATCTATTTTATGCAAAAGTTGACCATTTTATACAAAAATAAGCGGTTAGAATGGGGGTACGGAATTTTTTCAAGGGGTACGGAAAATTTTCAAGGGGGTACGGACTTTTTTTGAGGGGTACGGATTGTATCAAAGTGAGGGTGGCAATACAGTGCCGCAGTATGGGTTTCAAGTTTAAATTTGGTACGGAATGCCGGTGTAAAATGATTAACAGGGTAGGTTGATTTTTTAAAGTATAGGTGGTGTTTTTAGTTTTCCGAAAACTCACTGTATGTTGACACTCAAAAATCACATTGATATAATAAAATAAACTCGCGCATAATAATATGCGTGTGTTTGTGTGTGCGCAATTTAATATGGGAGTTATGTGTGATCGGCTTGGTAGGATAATATTATAAAGCAAGTGATGATATGACCAAGGAATCGCTTCAAGCGATAGTGAATATGAGATAGGGACAGTACTAGGAGAATAGATGAATAAAAAAAGATTAGTTTTTAGCCTTTTAATTACAGTTGTTTTAGCAGTGCTGATTACTGTGTTTTTTGTGGGCTGCGCTCCTGGTAAATCCAATAAAGAAGTTACTCATATCCAGATAAAGGATAACGTTATATATCTGGCTCCAGAAGGAGATGCCAGGGAATTAACAGTACAAGCGGAAGTCATGCCCCGTGAGGCTGCTAATCAGAAAATTTACTATAAACTGGTAGATCCAGCTGACGCCGAGTTTTTAGGTGTTACTATCAGTGGAGACTTGTATGCTAGAAAGGTCAAAGAAGATGAATATGGTAAAAATATACCTATTCAAGTTAAGATAACAAGTCAGGATAATCCAAACGTATCTACCATAATTAGTGTAATTATAGAAAGAGTAGCTGTTTCACGCATTATTTTTAAAGAAACTAAAATTGATTTAGAGTTACAAGATGAGCCACTTCAATTAGCACCGATATTCGAGCCTTACCATGCCTCAATCGGTAGAGATTTGCAGTTTATAAGTAGCGATACAACGGTTGCAACTGTGACTAGAGATGGCTTAGTGCGCCCAAAAGCTCCCGGGGTTACAAATATTACAGCAATATCCAGAGCAGAGGGAAGTAACGTAGAAATAAAACAAAACGTTTTAATACATGTGCAGTATTCGCCGCTTAATTATAGGCTTGCGCTTGTAAATGAGTTGGTTG
>JAAZLE010000012.1 GCA_012799455.1 Clostridiales bacterium
AATTTCAATACCGCAACTTTATCCTAAAAATATTACTAGACATCCAATTATTTTTTTGCTAATATATACTTCAGTTTAATGGGCGATTAACTCAGCTGGTAGAGTGTCTTCTTGACGTGGAGAAAGTCAGGGGTTCGAGTCCCTTATCGCCCACCAACACTCATTGACATATTCAATTTGGATATGTCATTTTTTTGCGAGTCTTCGCTATTATGTCCCTTTAATGGGACGCTCCATGCTGTACAAAAACATTCACTTAAAAATATGCTTTTATTATGATATAATATTTTGTAGTTTCTTATATGTAATGTGTAATAAGATTTTACAATCATATGTTTTAGAGGTGCAAATATGAACAAACAAGAACTAGCTGCCAAAATATGGGAATCTGCTAATAAGATGAGATCTAAGATTGATGCGGGGGAGTATAAAGACTATATATTAGGGTTCATTTTTTATAAGTTTTTATCTGATCGTGAGTTTGAGTATTTAACACGAGAAGGGTGGACGGAAGCGGATATGAAAGAAGACTTGAATGAAAGCAATCAAATGGCGGTTAGGAATGTTCAGGATAATATTGGATATTTTATTTCATATGAGGACTTGTTTTCAACGTGGATATCAAAGACAGAAAGCAGAAGTTTTGATGTGGGGAATGTTAGAGATGCAATACACGCATTTAATCGTTTAATTAGCCCAACTCACAAGAAAGTATTTACTCAGATTTTTAATACATTAGAAACAGGCCTTTCAAAACTTGGAGAAAGTTCTGGAGCGCAAACCAAGGCTATAACGGATTTAATCCATCTCATAAAAGAGATAGAAATGGATGAAAAACAGGATTACGATGCTCTTGGGTTTGTTTATGAATATTTGATTAGTAATTTCGCAGCTAATGCTGGTAAAAAGGCAGGGGAGTTTTATACTCCTCACGAAGTCTCAGTTGTGATGTCTGAAATCATAGCACACCACCTACAAGACAAAGACAAAATTGAAATATATGATCCAACTAGCGGGTCGGGCTCCTTACTACTGAACATAGGTAGAGCCTTTTCTAAACATACCAACAATCGACATAATGTTAAGTATTACGCTCAGGAATTAAACCCCGCTACCTACAATTTAACACGAATGAATTTAGTTATGAGAGGAATATTACCAGATAATATAGTGGTTAGACATGGGGATACATTAGGTCAAGATTGGCCGTTGTTTGACGAGCAAGATCCCCAAAGAACATATCGCCCCTTATATTTAGATGCAGTTGTTTCGAATCCACCATACTCCTTGCCCTGGGATCCTACGAATAAAGAAAATGATCGTAGATTTTCAAACTATGGTTTAGCTCCTAAGTCTAAAGCAGATTATGCTTTCTTATTACATAGTCTTTTTCATTTAAAACCAGATGGAATAATGACAATAATACTACCCCATGGTGTGTTATTTAGAGGAGGAGAAGAAGGTAATATTCGTCGTAATTTAATAGAAAGAAATCATATTGACGCTATTATTGGTTTGCCTCCTAACATATTTTATGGAACGGGAATACCGACTATAATTATGGTGTTGAAGCAAAAACGAAAGAACACTGATATCCTTATAGTAGATGCCTCCAAAGGTTTTATTAAGGATGGTAAAAAGAATAAGCTCCAAACATCCCACATAAAGAAGATGGTCGATACCGTTGTTTCAAGAGATGCTGTAGAGAAATATTCACGAGTTGTTTCAAGAGAAGAGATACGTGAGAACGAATATAATTTAAACATTCCTCGTTATGTTGATTCGTCGGATGAAATAGAGAGTTGGGATTTATATGCATCAATGTTTGGCGGGATCCCCAAAAAAGAAATAGATATATATAAGCAATATTGGATGGAAATGCCGGGGTTAATAGATGAAATATTTGCTTTTGACGAAACTCCATATGCAAAAGTTAAAAGTGAGAGCATATCGAAAATAATTAATGATAGTAGCACGTTTAAAGAGTATAAAAAGAGATATAGTGAAGCATTTAAAGATTTGCATGATGTTTTATATGGAGAAATAATTTCCAATTTGCAAATAATACAAATACCGCAAGTTGAGGAAAAAATAAGTAATTTAATTTTTAAGAATATAGGTTTTACGAAATTGATTGATAAATATGAGGCATATCAAATATTTAGTAATTATTGGAGAGACCTATCTCTTGATTTAGAGACAATTCACATAGAAGGTCCAGATATAATTAGAAAAGTTGTTCCCAACATGGTAACAAAGACAAGAGGCAATAAGGATGTGAGGGTGCAAGAAGGTTATATCGGACGAATTATTCCGTTTTCTGCTGTGCACGAAACGATATTAAAAGATGAAGCTAATGCAATTCAATGTTATAGAAACCGCCTAGAAGATATACAGCAAAGATTTGTTGAACTCGTTGAAATGTCTTCCGAAGAAGACAAGGAGAGTTATAGAGATTGTTTTTCACAAGAAAACGATGCTTTTATTAACGCACAGGTTAGTAAAGCAGTGAAAGAGATTAAAAAACAGGGCGAAAAATATGCTGAAGAAACAATAGAGTGGCAATTAATAGAAGCTGATAAGTTGATAAGTGAGGAAAAACTACTTAAGAAAAAGATAAATGTGGAAACAGAAAAATTAACTCTCCGAACGAAAGATGTGATTGAAAAACTTACCGATGCAGAACTGTTGTCATTATTGGACTACATATGGATAAGACCTATTGTAACGGACATTCTAAATTTACCAGAGAAGATGAAAGAAGATTTTGCTACAAATTTAATCAAGTTGGCGGAGAAATATAAGGTTACTTATCTAGATTTAGAAAATCAAATAAAGGAGACGGAAATAGCTCTCTCATCCTTTATTGATGATTTAGAGGGCGATGCATATGATATGGAAGGGCTCAGGGAACTTAAAAGGTTGCTAGATGGAGGACAAAATGGCTAATAAATCAAATGTCCCAGCCATAAGATTCAAAGGTTTTACTGATGCTTGGGAACAGCGTAAGTTGGAAAAATTAGGCAGAATAGAAACGGGAAATACTCCACCTACCTCAATTAAAGACTATTATTCAAGTAGTGGCATGTTGTGGGTTACTCCTAGTGATATTAAATTTAATGTAGTCACTAATACAGAAAGAAGGTTGACAGAAAAAGGTGTTGGGGTTGCAAGAGTTGTGCCTGAAAATTCCATACTATGTACTTGTATTGCAAGCATAGGTAAAAACGCATTTATGCCTATTAAATGTGCATTTAATCAACAAATTAATTCTTTGATTCCCAATCATAATAACGATCCTTACTTCCTCTTCGTTAACAGCTATTATTGGTCACAGGAAATGTTAAAAAGTGCAGGTGGATTAACTTTTCAAATAGTTAATAAAACAGAGTTTTCAAAGATAAAAACCATTGTGCCTAAACTAGATGAACAAGAGAAAATTGGTGGGCTATTTAGTAACCTTGATAACCTTATCACCCTTCATCAGCGTAA
>JAAZLE010000098.1 GCA_012799455.1 Clostridiales bacterium
AGTTAACAGCTTAATAAAGGTAATTTGTATGCACCAAAATATGCTGCTGATATAGTAAAGAGAGACTTGATTAACAGCCTAATAAAGGTAGTTTGTACGCAACAAAATATGATGATGATATATAAAGGGAGAGTGTGTTGGCTAACAGCCTAATAAAGGCAAATTATATGCGAACAAAACCTCATTAATTTCGAAAATGTCATAATTAGCCTTCTCTATAAAAAACCGTATTATTATATCAAATTTTAAAACACTTGAAAGAGTGTATCCAGCTCTACCAATAAAATCTATTGTTTCGTCAAGATTGAGAGATAGCGCTATAGCAAGAGCAATTGCTGTCTTTTTTGATGGTGTATAATAATTATCTGTGCGAATTTTTGAAAACAGTCTTCTATCTATATTTGCACGTTTATAAACTTCAACCTCTGTCATTCCTTTTTGATCTATTAGTTTTAAAAGCATTTCCGAAAAAGTTTCCCTTCTAGCATCTATAATATCACCTAGCGTCTTAGACTCTTTGCGCCTAAAAGCCGACCGAGGCCTCATCATGTTTTCACATATGGGTATGGGCTGTCTTTCCATATTGCAACTTTCCTTTCGCGAGGCTTTTTCGGCTTTTCGCACATAAAGATGACTTTCATCGTCTTCTATACTTTCGTCTTCCGGGAAAAATATTTTTATATCCTCTTCGCTTGCGAGAGGGGTACAAGCACAAATATCGGGCCGCAGATCGTCTTCATAATTTTTCGAATATCTTTTAGGTTTTTCAACATATTTTTGGGCTATAAATTTATCAATTTCAGAAGATAAACTCTCCGGTAACTCGACAGCCACTTTACCATAAAGAACAAGAAAAATATCGATGTCATTCCATAAATACGCTTTGAATACATTCATTGCAACTCTTAGGACTTTATCCTTTGGATAACCGTTTACACCACTTGATATAAGAGGGAAAGCGATGGTTTTTATCCCTTTTTTTATGGCAAGATCTAATGAATTAGTGTAACAATTGGTCAGTAATTGCTCCTCTCCTTTACTTCCGCCCTGCCAAACGGGTCCAACAGTATGAATAACAAACTTCGCAGGTAATTCATAAGCATTTGTGATTTTCGCCTCTCCTACTTTACACCCACCAAGCATTTTACATTCTTCTAATAACTGAGATCCTGCAGCACGATGTATTGCACCATTTACACCCCTGCCGCCAAGCAAACTCTCATTAGCAGCATTTACTATTGCATCAACTTTAATCTTTGTAATGTCACTTCTGATAATTTTTATTGCCATTTCTTCCTCATGTTATTTTATTGGTTTACTTAATTAAGCATTCTACTTCAAGTAAATATTTGATATAGTCTGAAAAATTAGTTATCATCGTCATCATTGTCCGCGGTTATATCCTCAGCTTCACCCGTAAGCGAACTTAAATTGCTAAGTTGGCGTTTAATTCTTTGAGTGCGCTTAAACGTAGAATCAATTGTGCCAGAAAGTGTATTGAGCTGTTTTTTGCTCTTTTCCGCATCTTTGGCAAACAATTTAAATGCGGTACGAAAAGCCTGCAGGGCATCTAAAATCCTAACACTATACTTTTGTACTTGAATTGTATTAAATCCCATCTTAAAGCTATGAAGCATTACAGATATACTTGATGGTCCCGCAACAACTACAGAGTAGTCCCTTTGAATGTCTTGTACTAGGTTTGGAATACTGATAACCTCACCATATAAACCCTCACTAGGTAAAAACATAATTGCAAAAGTTGTGGTGTTTGGTGGGCTTATGTATTTCTTCTGTATGTCTTTAGCCATATTCTTTACATCTTTAGCCAAAGCATCCTTATGTTTTTCAATCTCTTCCTTTTCATATGATGCCTGTGCCTCAATTAAGTTCCCATACGATACAGTAGGGAATTTAGCATCTATAGGTAAATAGACCTCTTCTCCATCGTTTTTGCCAGGAAAACGTATCGCAAAATCCACTGCCCCTGACTTTAAGACATCGCCACATTTACTTTGTCTTTCATATTGATCCGGACTTAAAATATCCTCAAGGATTAAATCTAAAGACTCTTCGCCCCAATTACCTTTAGTCTTTGTTCCGACAAGAAGTTTATTCAAGTCCGTTATTCCTTCCGTCAATTGGTTCATTTCTCCTATTGAAACAAGAAGATTCCTAATATGTTTCTCTACAGTCGCAAAGGATTCATCAAATTTCTTATTGACCGTTTCTGTGAGCTTAGTGTCAATAATCTCTCGCATATTGTCTAATTGTTTTTGATTCCCGTCCCTTATTTCTTTTAGTTTTTCATCTAACTCCACCTGTATAACCTTTATGTTTTTAGTGTTACTGTCATGTAAAGCTGCTAGTGACATTGATAGGTCCTTGTTGGTTTTTTCTAACCACGTAGCTAGGGTCTCTGTAGAAGATTTAGAACCTGCGCTATAAGTATCTTTGATTGAACGGCTTTCAGATTCTAATGCCCTTTTAATATCCTCAACCCACGCAGAGTCACTACTAGACGGCTGTCCTTTCTTAAGCATAAAAACTACATAAATAATTGTACCTAGAGCAAGAATTGATATAATTAACGAAATAATTGCTATTGTTGGATCCATATGTCCTCCTTCTTTTTTTAACTATAATCTATAATAACTTAAAAGCACATAGTTTTCAATACTGCAAAACCGCACTGCGACAGTTTTGGGACATGCCTGCGATAATCGAGGGTTTATCTACCACTATGACAACTGACACCGATTGGGAGACATATTGACGCTTTTTATAAACTAATTAATAATACATAAAAACGACCTATCCATTAGCATCGCTTTTTAAGCCTTTTTACAATTTATAGGTTTTTCAAGTTTGTTGTCATTCGGTTTTAATGAATGCTTGCGTAAAAAAGAACCTAGGTATTAACCTAGGTCCTTAAAAGTTTTTTACTTATAAAGCTTATTTAAACTTGTCTGGATTGTTCCTTACTAATACATCCATAGCCTCAGTACAAATTCCAATTGTTTCGTCAATTAACTCAGGCGTCATTGCGTAACAAATAAAGTGGTTGTGGTGGTTAGTTAAGAACACGCCTCTCTTTACGCATTCAGCTATCCACTCTTGATGTAGACGGAAATTTTTAAGCTCATCATCAATTCTTAAATAGAACATTGATGGATGTCCCGAAGCAATTAGTGGAATATTTCTTGCTTTTGCGGCTTTCTCTAAGCCAGTTATCAGTCTTATTCCCATTTTTTCGAAATGGTCTGTAGCGTTTACTTTTTCTAGTTTCTTTAAGGTTGCAAGACCTGCCGCAAATGGTACTGCACTTAGCCAATACGATCCAGTGTATGGGACTGTACTAGCTGCACCTTTTAAGAAGTTCTTTCCACAAAGTGCTGAAACATTATATCCGTTAGCTAATGCTTTACAGAATGTAATTAGATCTGCCTCAATTCCGAAGTATGTATCCGAACCATGTAAACTAAGTCTAAATCCACAACGAATATCATCAAAAATTAGGATAATGCCATTTTCTGTACAGATTTTTCTGACTTCTTGCCAATATCCTTCTTTAGGTAGTTCGTTATCTATAAAGTTTCCGTGCATATATGGCGTGGCAATCAAGCAAGCTATCTTATCTTTATTCTTTGCAATAACTTCTTTTAGTGCTTCAATATCGTTAAATGGAATATATAGTCCGTTTTTACAATCTTCTTCTATGGTTCCGGGAGTGTCTGGATGTTGTGTCCACGGTGCTACACCATGATAGTATCCATGTAAAAAGATTATCTTTTTTCTACCCGTATAGTAACGAGAAATCATTATTGCAAATGAAGTAACGTCACCACCATTTTTACAGAAAAACGCCCAATCTTTTTTTACTAACTGGGTTAGATATTCTGCAAACTCTACAGTTACTGGCGCTGGAAGCGTCATGCAGTTTCCAAGTTTCGCTTGCGCTTGTGCTGCAGCATCTACATCTGGATCATTATATCCTAGCACGTTTGGACCATATGCACACATATAGTCTATAAAACGATTTCCGTCAACATCCCAAAACTCTGCTCCCTTTCCTTTTGAAGCAAAGAAGGGGAAAGCAGATGAAGGTATCATACATCCTTCTGCAGGTCCTAAGTGGCCATATACACCGCTTGGAATGACCTTACCCGCTCTTATCATTGTCTCTACATTTTTATTATAAACATATGTCATTTCAATTTTCCTCCTCTTTCTTCTTATTGTAAGTACTTAGGAACGATATTAAGTATCTTGTTAACATTGTCTAGTAGAAGCATCTGTCCCGATGTTTCTAAAGTGCCTGCACTTATACATGACATAGCATCTACTTGGCCACTTATTAGTCCCCATGCAGTATCAATATCTCCAAATGTCATGAATGCTCTAGGCTTTGTTGATTTTTCAAGAGTCGCAGTAAGACGTCCATCTTTTTTCGTTAAGGTGGCATATGCTTCATCTCTAATTGCTACAGAAATTTCCCCGTCCTCTAATCTTTTCATTGCAAACCTTGCAATTCTATCATTATTCCCAACCTGCGCTATACCATTAACCATGGCATAAAACGATAAAACTGTTGTAACTCTTTTTTCCTTGTCATTTGCAAATTCTGTTCTTCTTAAAACATCGGTCATGCCCGCTGTTAAGACGTTGAATGGACTTGTTGGCTTACCCATAAACTTCAGTGCCTTAAATATGCCAGGTAGCGTTGGAATTGGCATTGCTTTACCATCTACAACATCATTAAAAAATTCTGGACTCTTGCAAGGTAGCACTATATCTGCGCGCTCATTGTTCTCGCGTGGAAATACCCTTACCTTACCATCTTTAAATTCAATGAGTCCATCAGGTCCATCATTGACCTTAAACCTAACTACAACATTTTGCTGCTTGGCAACTTCTTTAGCCTCAGGAACCAATTCTACATATTTTTCCAAAGTTCCGATAGCAGCATACAAGTTTACAAAAGCTTTTGTTCTTGCTGACATTTCTTAACCTCCTTATTTTGGGTATATTTTCTTCCCTCTTTCATAAAAGACAATTATTAAAAAGCATAGTCTTCTAATATTAATGATACTACTTTAAAGGTGTGATTTCAACATGCAATTATTTTACACGTTTAAACACATCTTTATACCAAAATCCATAGCCAGCTTAAACTTTTGCAGTTAACATAAAAACTAACAAGTGTATGCTTGTATATCCTATTTCATGATTATCTATGGTTTTATGTCTAATTTTATAAAAAGTTAGTTAAAAAACAAGAGAGGCACTCGACCTCTCTTCTGATTCCAGTAAGTTTTTGATTATTTCCCATACCTTTGTATAGTGCGCGGTGGGGCCACTCTTTCCTCAGGTCTTGCTGGGTTAGAAGGTGGTGGGGCATTGCCAGCAGGTATTCCATGAATGCCCTTCTTGACAATGTTATGTTTATGGCTTCTATTGTATATCCTCAAGAACCTTCTCTTACGAATAATCATAACCAGTATTACTACAAACATCACCCCAAGTAATGCTGCTCCACCATAAGCTAAGTAAGTTAACATATTATAATCGAGTTCAATGCCAGCAATGGACCCATATACTTTTTCGTCTTCGGGTCTTGCCACAATATTAGCAGTTGTTGCAAGGGCATAAGTATCTAGTCTATTAGCAGCAAAAGAAACAGATGTGCCGGTCTTATCAATCATTACACCTTCTACTGGAGATATTGTCCCGTCTGGATGCACCCTGTACACTGCAAATACTTTGTATTCCCTATAATCTTCTGGGATAGGAAGTGTCACGGTAATGTTTCCAGTATCATATTGTGAACTGACACCTTCTAGTCCGACTTGATATAGGCTCATGAGCGCACGAGATTCATTCACAGGAAGTACATCCATTAAAGTTTTCTGCACAATTTGATACCTTTCTGTACTTTCCTCAAACGCAAATACTGCTACCTCAACGTCTCCTTCTGCAACAAGTTTGTCACCATATATCTTTACGCCTGTCTTTTCGTCTTGTAATTTTAAAACCTCACAGATTCTTTTTAATTCTGTTAATTTGTTTACTAAGTTTGGAGTGAATACTCCCTTTTGATCTACAGATAACCCTAGATATGCTGCATATACCCCACGTACTGCTTCATAATCTGATCTTGTTACGATGTTGGTTGCAGGTAATGATATGGTCTGTTTTTCCACATTACGTACCTGTTGCATCAATGAATTTAATCTTTGATATTCACTTAGCAGTTTTTCATAATATGTGTTATGTGTGCCTTCTCTTATCTTTAGCTGTTGCCACTCTGGATAAACAACCAGCGGATCAGGAGAAGTAAAGTAATCAATATACTTTTTCATTTCAGGATAGTCGGAAGCAAGCTCAAAACTTGTCCTCGCGTTTATACCCTCTAAGTAATTTCTATAATCTTCAACTTGCTTTTCGAGAGTATATACTCTGTCTTTAAGTCTCGAAATAGTTACCCTAAAGTACTCACTTCGGGACTCGATTAGAGCATTTAATAGCACTGCGCTATTATATTGTTGCTCAAAAATATTTAACATCTCAAGATGCTCGTCTTTTAGCTCAATGCTCGTATGTTCACCACTCACTGTCAGAGGGAATACGGTCATATAGAATTTCAATTCAGCTTTATTCCCAGCCTTATCAGCTACTACAATATGCACAAGACCATTATTGCTATTATCAACGGTATTAGTAGCGATTATCATTCCATTTGATAGTGGGAAGTTATTATATCTTGCATAATCTAGATTGTCTTCGGTATATGTAATTGCTTGGTCAATGTAATAGACGTTTGGTTCAGGGCCAGCAGAGTTTACAATAATTCCAGAATGTATAACTGGTGGCACCGAGTCGATGTTTACTAAAAACTCTTTGGTGACCTTAAGCCCAGCTTGGTTAATGGCTTCAACTACAACCCTAGATATTAGATTGAAACTGAGGGTAGATCCTGCTTCCCAAGGTGATTTGTTTTCAGGAGTTTCATAATCATGATACGTGTATGTTACAATCGACGCTGCTTCATTGATTACTTCCCTGCTTATTACTACCTCGGGGGCTTTTGTCCATTGTCCAGACTCTAACCTCTTCCCTTGTATCCCTTCAGTCATTTCCTGACCTACAAGCTTAAATTCGGGCATTATCTTGTCTACATTAAACGTGAGCTCGATCATAGAAAATGACTCGTTTGCATAGGACTTTGCCCTTAATTCTATAGTTATTGTTCCGTTACCTTCTTTGAATTCATTTGTTTGAACTGGTGGGATAATGTCGTCCGTAGTAATTCTGTTAGACTTCATATGTTGATAATCTTCTGTATTCTTAATTCTGTATTGGTAAATCACGCCACTTGGGATATCATCATTGCCTACCACCTCAACTAATATCGCACTAGAATACCATCTGGTTTTAGCATCTTCAATACTTATGTTAGATACCTCTGTCGTACTAAGCCTTATGTTTTCTATTTCCAGCCTAGGCCTATTAATGTCTATCTTTAAAAACGCAGCCCTATCTAATATCTTTTCTGCACCAGATTGATTAGTGATCTTAAATTGAACAGTTCCTTTAAAGTTTATAATAACCGCATCAGGATAGCTTGGATCTGCCGCTCCACAAAAATGAAGTAGGCCTATACTTGTGCTTGGTTTTGGTACAGAATTATATTTTACCCATTCACCATTATTTATTTTATACCAGTAGTAGACAGCCGTTTCAGAGGTAGGTTTAATACTGACAGTAGCTCTATCTGTCCAATTAAACCCATAGTTATCACCCGTCAATATTCCCATCGTTCCACCAGATACAGAGCCTATTGTAGCTTTTAATTCGGTTGTTTCTACGTATACGCGCACTCTATATGCTATGGGAGTATCTAAGCTTAATCCATTTGTTGCATACATCCAATAATATTGACCCGTTAGATTGTATGTTTGTGTAAGCAATGTCCATCCCGGTCCTGTTACAGAAGGCGCTACCGTTTCAGATTGAGAAGATAATCTATAATAAAATCTAATTGGTGCCTTTTGCTTAAAAATACTTGAAGGATTATTCATCGCATCAATTTCTGTACTAATGAGAGAAGGAACTCTAGCCTGATCGCCAGTAGGATTGTAGTTATAGACGCGATATTCGTTGCCGGCCTCCTTTACAATCTCTCCTCCTTTTGCAGATATTGCATATATTACATTAGGAGTTGAGGTGTCCATCTTAACCGTTGTTTCCACAGTAGCACTAGGATGTCCTGCAGCATTAATAGCGCGGAAAATAATTGTACCGTTATAACTTCTATATTTCCTCACAGAACTTGGATCTAACTCGTTTTCAGACTCATCATCTACACTTTCTGCAGTATTAAAATACCACTTTATTCCATTAAATAAAAATGTTGAGTCACCTTCAGAATCTACTAATTCATCTACATCCATCCACTGACCTGCATTTAGTCCTACAGTCAGTTGATATTGATATTTTGTTATCACTATTGGATCGGTTTCATAATCTGATTTAGATTCATTTGTTAAGCTAAATGCAACAGCCTCATCTGTCCACTCCGAACCAGGCCCGCTTATGCTTATGTTGTAATTTCTCACATCATATTTTAGATGTACGTAATGAGTACCGGTTCTTTGGATTTCTCCAGTTTGACTCTCAGTTCTCGATTCAAGATAGAAAATATATTTAAACTCGCCTTTGCCGCCTTCTAATGGCATCGCTATCGACATAGTTTCGCCTACACCCTGCGTATATGCTTCGGGTGGCGCATACGGATTTTCTACCGATGTGTATGGCGCAACAAAATACCTAAAGTGACCAGCATGGTTGGTATTAAATCTAACCTTAATATTTTGTGCATAAGATCTACTTCCATCTATCGGAATGTTTTGCTCTATAACTTCTCCGTTTAGACCAATTAGATCTGCCTCTATACCTGTAAAGTTGATTGCACTAGTGTCTATATTTACAGGAACTTCGATTATTTTATATAGCCCCGCACCACTTTTTAGTTTATATTTGTATACTCTCGCTCCTTCTGCAGAAATCAATATTTCAAACTTACCGCCCGATATCATTGTTTCGGGAGTAGTGCTTTCCTGCTCATCCGTTACCATACGATACAATACTGTACCAGATATGTTTTCTTCTGGAGTAATAATTATTGTAACCTCACCAGCTGCCCAGTCATTTGGCCCCAGTTCAAAACTTGGCCTGCCCGTCAAAACCGATGATACTTGTGCGTCCGGAGTTTTAGGATCTAGATTCAAAAGAGTTGTTGTAAGACTTGTGTTAGCAATATCTTTTTCTACTCTATTCCTAGCCTTATCAAATATGTAGAAAGAATATGACTGACCATCCAACTCTTTACTAATTTCAACCGTAAATACAGCCTTACCCTCTGCGTTTATAGCCGATCTTGTATACGGCAGTTTAACTGCATCGCCAATATTGCCAGTAATGTATCCGTATATTTCATACTCCTCGTCAATGTTAAGGTGTACCGGCAAAGTAAAATCAACAGAGACATTTTGATTTGCCCAGCTTCTTATGTCCCCTGGCACTATACTAGCTGTTGGATGATAATCTCTCACTTGCATATTCACTTGGAACTTTTCTCTTAGAACACTAACTGTAAATACTTTTTGATCTGTCGTGCCAGCACTTGTTCTCACCCTTATTTCATAAGTACGTCTAACTATCGGCGATGTAAGAGTAGCTATCTCTTCAAGTATAAAATTACCACTTGTCGCTGGGATATTAACCCACTGTCCAGTTGGGCTAGTCCTATATTCAAAGAAGACATTGTTTCTAACGTCACCTTGAATAGCATCGTTTTTCAATGTAAATCTTATACTGTTTTGAGCATACCCCGAACGTGCGCCCGGCCCTGGAGCTATGCCCATTGATACTATGGTAGTTCCATTGCCGTCTTTCGCGGTCATATTAAGTATAGGTTTAACTTTATCTATCAAGGCTACAAAATCACCGCCAAAATACTCTATCCCTGAACCACTAACAGAACGGAATGAAAGAGACATACTTTCATTTGCACGGAATGAAAAACCTGCTCCATCTACATTCATATCTGCCCAACCAGTTTCACTGAGATATTGATATCTTGCGCCTGAAGGAATTTCTACTGTTGTTGAAGGAGTGACAATATATTTAACATCTACAGAAGACCATGTTCCCGCTATATAATCAGGGCTACCGGTTGTGTCTTTTATCGCGCTGACGCTGAATACAGGCTCTACTTTGTCAATGAAGACCTTAAGGTCTCCTTGGTAGTTCCTATGTAAATTATCTGATCCCGACCTTGATCTTAGACCAATCTTACCGCCATAACTATTAACAGGACTTTCATCGCTAAGGATAGTAGCTACATAACTTTGCGTTTCTGCATTATAATCAAACGGCATCTCACTGCCTTCTTGCATCGCACCTTCAACTTCACTATAAAGCATATAATACACCCTAGTTGCAGGATTTTGCGATCTGGTTTTAACTTCCAAAGTGACACCTGAAGAAACCCACTTTTGGCCAACCTGGTTCGCTATAGGATAATCTTTATCAACTACTACACCATCATTATATGTTGCTTTAACAGATACTATGTCATAGCCAACCGCAGAGGTTGTTTTGTCGATAATAATTTCTATCCACGTGTTAGGTATGTATATTTCAGTCTGTTCAAGACCTTCACTTTCAACTTTAAAGTACATAAATTTATGCATGAAGTCCTCCGGCGTAGAAGAAATTGCAGAGAGTAGAGAAATATTCCACTCACCTATATCTTGGCCAGAATACTTAGTAATACCCGTTTCCGTCCAGTCAAAGGATGCAGTCAAAGGATCTGTTACGAAGGTATCGCTTAGTGCATATTTTAGGTTGGCATAGTGAATAATTGTAGGATCATTAAGCGTCGCAGTAAATTCCGGAAAATCTGTAGCACCGTAAAAAGTTACACCTGACATATATTCGCCCGTATCCAAAGTAAATGAATATTTTTGCTTGATTGTGTCTGGAGTAAAATCGATAACTACTTGCTTATGTAAAGGATTTTCGGGCTGCACGTCTACAGTAGAAATATATGTTTCGTTGTCACGAGAATTTTCTACCTTGAAATATACAAACTTATTAAATAAAAAACCATCTAAATGCCCACTGAAAACTTGATCTAAAGAAAAGTCTAAAGTTGCAATACCAGTAGTTTCATCATATTGTGAAATTCCACCACCTTCCCCTAAGTCACCTTCGGACTGCAACTTTGTCCAAACCAGCGACGCAGTCAAAGGATCAACTACCGTGCTTGAAAAAGCATAATAAAATCTAATATCTTTATTTTCTCCGCTATACGCACCCATCGCTTGTCTATTTAGTTTTATGGTGAACACGGGGATATTGTCAATATCTGTCATAACACCATAGTTTAAATATGTGCCCTTATCAACAGTAAAGTCGTATTTGGTTTTTAGCTCTTCTTGAGTTAAAGCTTCAGCAGATGTTTTTGGCATAGCAAAACTAATAACACAAAAAATCAGCAGCACCAACATAGCAGCTGCTAATAATAAAAATTTACCAGTCCTTGCTTTTATCATCTATGCTTAACCTTCAAGTTTAGTGCTATCGTTTCGTAGTACCATTGGCCGTCTTACTTTAGTATATACTTTAAAACTTTACGCACGTAATTAATGATGTAATACAATAATAACACTTAAATAAACTGCTTGCAAGCGCGCACATGCATACGTTCACTTTAAATACCTAGAATTTTAATTTTTATGCTTAGCCCTCCGCTATTTTTAAGCCATATACACCAAAATTTCACTAAACTTTTATTGAGTGAAAACTTTGTTATACAACAATTAATATCCCCCCTTAAAACCTTTTAGTTTACAAAAAACCAACCCCTCGAGGTTGGTTTTTACTAATTATTTAAGATTGCACCAATTATTTATTAATAATCATCATGGTCGTCTTCTTCATCTTCATCATCTAAATCTTCATCGTCGTCTAGTATGAAATCATCATCTTCCTCTTCTTCATCATTAGACTCGTCCGAGAATTCATCCTCCTCTTCTTCGTCAAAAAAGAAATCTTCTTCTGCATCAAACAACGCTTCTTCTTCACTAAAGTCTTCGTCTTCATCATCAAACGGTACATCATCTAAATCATCTAGATCTCTATAATCGTCAATATCTTCATCTAAATCATCGTCGAGACCTTCCAAAGAATCAGTATCGTCCATATCCTCATCATCTTCTAAATCCTCATCATCTTCTAAATCCTCATCGTCTTCTAAATCCTCATCGTCTTCTAACATAAAATCATCTTCTTCGTCATCTTCATATGAGGACTTTTTCGCTTTCTTTTTGCTTTTTGCCGCAAGTTCAAAAAGACAGAACTCACAATACTTCTCTCCAGGTACTACATAGTTTTTCTCGCATCGAGGACATAATTCTTCTTCTAGGTCTTTATCTATTATTCCTTCTAATTCGGCTATGCAAACAGAGCACATTTCCTCTTCTTCTAAAATATAATTGACTTCACATCTTGGACATTTTCTATACTTAGCCATATCAATCTCCTTTAAAACATCTGTTGATTTGTGTTATCCCATACCTTTACTCGCAAAATAACTTCAGGCATGGCTATGTTGCGTATATTATAATGAGGAGTATTGCTGTTGTAAATAGTTTTTTTGCAAAACTTTTAGTTTTTTAAAGTTTCTTTGTCCAAAAAATAAATAATGTATTAATAGGCGAATATTATTGTAAAGGTAGAAACCTATTCTTTACATAAACATAAAAAAAGACCGCAGGTCCAAAGCGATCTTTTTCTATATCTGATTAATTAAAGAATTACACTATTTTTTATCTGTCGTTTCAGTTGGAGGCTCTTCTAACATGTCTATCTCATCTGCGTGCGAAAACGCGCCGAGTCTTGTACCAGCCATAGTTTTGCTCTCCCCACTGACAACAGCAGATAGGTCTAGGTAATATGTATAATTCTTAACATCCGAATTAAAGAAATAAACTGTATTAAACACCTTATCGTATGTTAACCATGTGCTAAAATATGGTCCTGAATACAGCGTTTCCACTCCAACAACAACCTTATTATATGTATCCGCTACCTTTTCTAAGACTTTAATTTTGTGTAATTTATTAGACGTCACATAGGTCACGATTATATCACCTTCTACTTCTTCATAAGCAAGAATTTGAATAGATGCAACTTCTATAACAGGAGTAAAGCTCCAAGTCTTTGACTCTTGGTTATAAACCCCATGATGATACCCTTTATCGTCAAGTACCATAAAGTTAGTGTCATTTAGTCTATCGAATCTTGTATAAGTATTTCCTGTGGTGTATCTTACCTCTTTTTTATAATCGAAACTAAAATCTCTTCCAAAATCGTAGGAATAATTTCCTTTAGATATACTGTTTGGAGTGCTATCTGTCTTTGTATAATATACTCTTAAATTTTCACCTACTAAGTCTAAAGCAGTGACTGTTACTCTGTATCCCTTCTCATGCTCTAGTACCTTACCTTTGTAAGAATCCAATCCGTCTATTATAACTTTCGGCCCTTCCGACCCTGCCATGTATGCATAGACCAAGTTTTTATACACACCTGCTCCTTCATCATTTTTTTCGTATAATACGGTGTTAGAAAAAATATCGGATCTCAAATCATAACTAAGAAACTTAGCTTGGCTTATCTCGTCTGCAATCTCCTTAGTTTTAAAGCTTTTTGAAGCTAGGTCTAACTCAAATAATTTATTTTCTCTTGTATACAAAATATGCCTATCCATAACTTGATACACTGTATTAAAATCATCAAACGAAACCAGGACTTGGGTTCCCGTTCCGTCTAGTTTGGTACGCATTAAGTCCATTTTATCAGTCATTGGCTTCCCTTTCCCGTCCTTTTTCACAGATGGTGTGGAGTAGTAAATATACTCACCTTTGACTACTATACCTAACTTAGCATTGGAGTTGTATACGTTTTTAGGAACTACGGTTTCGAGAGTATCTTTAACGGGAAGGTTGTTTTCTAACTTGACCCTCATTATTGCGCCTTTGACGGTTTCGCCGAAAGCATTGTCACCAGTTTTATCAGCATATCCATTTATGAAATATAAATAAGTTCCTACACGAACTGCTAGTCCATTATTGGAACTAACCGCTATGTTATTCCAATCCATAGCTAAAGCCTTTTGTTTATAATTTTCCTTACAACCTACAAGTGTCAGCGCAACGAGCACACAAAGTACAACACTGATAATAGTTACTACTAATCTTTTTTTCATACCTACTCCTGATTATTTATAGACAACTCATATTATATACGCGCGAGCGTTTTTATTGCAACGATTTTGTCTTTTATCTTTAGAATCGCCAATAGTTATATATGTATTTCCTTAATCAGCGATACTGTCTTATTCTTCTTCGATTAAATGTGCTATTGATGGTAATACCATAGTTGGGTGAATGCCTGAATCAAGTAACATTTCATGTGTAGTTTCACCTGATAATACTAGTATGGTCTGGAAACCATGATTTATACCAAATAATATGTCCGTATAGAGCCTGTCCCCTATCATAACTGTTTTTTCTTTTGGTATGTCAAAGAGACTTTCTACAATTTCCGCCATTGGCTCGTGAGGCTTGCCACAAATAACACTAGCAGTCCTTCCGCTGGCACTTTCAAACATCGCCATCATAGCACCTACGTCTGGCATGTCGCCCCTTTCAGACGGACATACAAAGTCAGGGTGAGTAGCAAAAAACTCCCTACCTTTTTCTAGTAATATATTTCCATTCCAAATTTTTTCGTACGTTAAAGTTGTATCAAACCCAAGTAAGAAAATATCCGCATCTTCTTTCGCTAGTGGTATAGAAGCTTTTTTAAGTTCTTCTATGAACGCAGGCGTACCTACTGGATAAACAGACTTACCCGGTCTTCTTGTATGTAAATACCTAATCGTGGCCATTGTAGATGTAATAATCTGCCAAAGATCCACAGGATACCCCATATCTGTAATTTTTTTGACATACTCCCTTTTGTCCTTACTGCTATTATTTGTTAAAAAACAAACCTTTTTTCCCATTGCAGTCAGCTTTTTCAAGGTCTCTATTGCTCCCTCGATTACAGTATCTCCTAAGTACACAGTTCCATCTAAGTCAAATAAAAATAAATCTGCATCAATTTTAAGCTTCATTGGTTTCTCCTCATTAATTTATATTACTCTAACACGCTTTTTATATTTTTGAATATACCATATCATTTTACACTTTTATTGTAAATTAATAAGTATAACCTACTAGTTTTTCACGATATAACTACCGTTTCTTTTTAACGCTAATCCTTGTCATGCTCTTTTGCCAGACGTGCAAGTCTTAATATCCTTCCCGGACGGTTATAATTATCGCCTATATACTCAGCTAACTCCTTTAACTCCTTTCTGCCACCTTCTGCGTTTTTGATAAGAGTTTCTATATGCAGAAGCTCTCGTAGCCTTGTAGGCATAGACTCCCTTGTAATTTTTGCATTATGCGGGCACACTGCCTGGCACACATCACATCCAAGTACGCTTTTACCCATAAGTGTTAAATCTATTTCGGTCTCATCAGGATGGTCACACGCATATCTTAAGCATTGTTCTTCGCTTATGTAAAACCCATGAATAGCACCTGTTGGACAAGCTTTTTCGCACGCGTCACATTTATCACACAGGCTTCTACTTTCACCTTCCGCTGGCAGTATTTCGGGCGTATTCATAAGGTCGCATTCTATCGCGCTTAACGCTATTCTAGTGCCATAAGGCTCGATTAAAACAAGTGAATTCTTAAGATAGACCGCACATTCGGCATCCACAAATAGTTTTTTTAGATTCCCTTTATATATATTTGCGTTATATTCCGCTAGTTGTTCTTTTATACGTTTAGCTATAAAAAACAATTTGTTTGATGTAGGATAAAACGCATTTATATATGCATATCCCTTCCCAGGATTTACATATGGACTATAAGGTAAATATAGTAAGATGTATGTTTTTCCCTCTATGTGTTTTACAAAATATGTCTTTATATTTTCCCCTTCCACAATAGGTGAAACTAAATTCTTCCCCATTCACACCCTTCCATTTATACCTTCGCTCGATTTATAAACCGTAATTCTTTTTAGCTTGCATCTCCCAGGCCTAACCTTTTTACAGCCTCCCATTTGTGTTTACGATTATTTATACATCGTACTTATATTTGAACTTACAACTTCCTACTCAACTTATTTGCAGCCTTATATTTACATCTTTGATTACTTTATAGCTCTACGGGACAACAAACTTTATTATTGTAAATATTCAATATTTTTCGCATTTTCGCCAAACGTGTTTTGTATAGTAATGTCATTACGAAGTGAAATAACTGTCTGGATTGCGGTATAGTTTGCCCAGAATATATTATCAAATATGCTAGCCGTTCCTTTTTTGTTAGATAATTTCAATGCTATGCTCTTACAGTGTCTAAACTCGGTATTACTAACCATAACATTTCCGGCCATTACGCTTATGCCTATGATTGAACGATGTATTTTACTATTCATTATATCAACAGACCCACCAGTTAATTGTAGTCCTACGCTGAAGCCAAGTATGCTAGTTTCATCAACATAAACTATACCCTTAAATCCTGGTGCAGTCCTTACTACGCTAGAGTTTTGAGTTGTCGTACTTCCCTCTTGTTGCATCAAGGCACTATCTACAAACTCACTTCTTCTGATAGTTATACTAGAAACATTCTCTTTCACGTTTATCAGCCCTACGCTCGCTATAGCACTCATCTTTACTATATCAACAAGCAGTGCGCCACGCTCTACCGTAATCTTATCAAAGGTAACTACTATCTCATCTTCTTCTTCACTTACATTGTATGAACCAACTATAGACACTGCTGCATTCTTTGTAAGAGTTATTTCACCGTAGTGCCCTGCCCTTAAATAGAACCTAACCGTATCTCCATCCCTAACAAGTGAAAGCGCATCATCTAATTCTGCTTTATCTTCTATTACCCTTGTGTTAGGCAGTGTAGCAGTTATTCTATATATGCCTTCAATTTCTCCAACAATTATATAGTTCCCATGAGATATCGAAGCTAAGTTTTCTATTCGTAATGGATAGGTATCAACCATATGTTTTCTAGTAAGTGTCCCACCGGTCCACGATACTATAATATTTCCAAACAACCCGATATCATCTGTCCCCTGCAGACCAGGAAGAGAGTTATTATTTGCATCTACAACCGTTAATGCCGACCTTAAGTCTTTTAACTCTTCTAGGTAGTCGCTGGATAGTTCTCCTATACGGAACATAATCTCTTTCCTAAATATAGTTATAGTACGATCTATTAAGTAGTTATTTGTTACACTATCTTCTGAGTCTATATTGACACTTGGATAGTTTATACCACCATCAATATATACTGAAACCCTATACTGACCCGCATTACGTAATTTTGCTCCAGCAGGCAGATAAGTCTCGGTAGCTTCGTCATAATATCTGTATGTAACTATAATATCACCCGGAAGTGTACCTGTTGAAGAATATGGCAGTCCTATTATCGGCACATCAAACCCTTGACCTGTGTACTGGAATTCCGTATCAATCGCATACGAAACATTTTTGCGCGTTATCTTGATAATAACCGAATATGTAGTACCTTCTTCTATGTCGTAATTTCTTTGGTCATTGTTAAACCTTATAGTCATAATATATTCACCAGCGTCTATAGGCCTTATGTTTGTGTTATAGTCTGGGGCCGTATTAGGAATATATCTTGCAAACGATAACTGATATATCACTCCGTCTGGGATGCCGTGTACAAGAGGAATTTGCTCGTTACCATTATATTCAAACTCTGCAAACCCATCTGCTGGAATAGGCTCATTATTGCCCTTGTGGAAATAAATCTCATCTCTTCTGACTTGAGCCTTTGTTATGTTCATCCTAAATACCACTTCGCCATAAATGTTGTAATCATCATTGTTAGCAACTAAAACTTTAAACCTATAGCCAAGATTTCCTTCAGGCACATTAATTGGTTGTGTGCGCATCCAGGTTGCGCCATCGTCTATGCTGTACTGTAATGTATAACCTTCTAGCGCACCGTATGTTCCATCTTCTCTTAAAAAGCTAGCAAATGTAACATACTCAGTAAAGTCCAGAACCTTACCCGTATAAACTCTATCTAAAAATTGTCTATTTATGCTTATATCAGCAGCAACTATCTGCTTTTTCTGTACAATAATTGGTAAACTCCCTTCTATAATTGCGCCATAAGCATTTTTGAAGTAGCATTTAGCAAAATATGTCCCTGCTTTATTTGTATTGACCTCGTCTAGTACCCATAATGGAGTCACGCCATTTCTAAGCTTTGGAAGTTCGCTTGCTCTTATTACTTTCCCAAGTGGCACCGTGTATGATGGAACATTAAATTCAGCAGCACTAACTTCTATCGATGTATATACGTATTTTGATAAGTCTACTTCAAACACTATTGTTAGTTTCTTAGAATCCTCTTCTACCGCTGTATCACTACCAAATAATCTTGGGTTATCGGTAAACGATAGGAACGAGTAGGAGCACTCGACGAAAGCCTTCATCGCCAGAATGTCGTATCTGACTTTTTCCACATCAATATAATCGCCATCTTCTGTAATAATTACGCGCTTTGGAATCAATGTGGCTTCAGGACCTAGAGCATAAACATTTGATCTACTTACGCTAACAGCTATTTTATCTAGTATAAAGTTACCACGCTTGTATGTTGTAACCGTAGTAGGCCCAGATGGAGTTTCAATTGTAGAGTTAGCAAGAATTATGGAGTAAAGCTTCGGATCGATGACAACTATGTTAAATAGTATGTTTTCGTCATCAATAGTACCTAGTGTTCCTGGTACATTCGTGTACATTCCTCCAATTTCCGGATCTGAAATTGCTATGTTCGTGCTTATACCAGCAAGAGCATTTGTGGAGAACGTAAGCGGAGCTGATGCAATCTCGCTATTCCCCATATATTCAAATCTATAATACAGTTTCTTAGGTAATTGATCCCTTAGTTCTTTACCTTTTAGCACATATATAGTACCGCCATTTAAAGGCTGTGTAGTTTGCTGACCGTTAGGAAGAGTAATGCTGGTTTCAATGTCTCTTGCCCTGATACTAAACTGGATGGAAACTTTTGCACCATATGCTCTAAACGATGCTGTTAACACCATAAAATTAGGTCCTATACGCCCAGAAATTACATCTGATCTATTTAAATAATTAGTATCATATTCCCAATTGATAGGAGATTCCTCGCTGCCATATCTTTCAGTTTGGGCCTGCCCTTTGAAAGTAACATCTACAACCAGCGGGAATTTAATATTATATGGGTCAATATACCACTCTTCGTGAGCTTTTTGGTATAGTACCGTAACACCATCTTTTTGCCCCTCTACTTCCGTAGATACTGAGGTGCTTGTCACTCGCCTATCTGTTGTTTCTACGCTCAAGTCTAAATAGTCACCTATCCATAGTTCGTTAAGCACGTATGGATGTGCACCATCTGCATTTTTACGTACCACTCTCAGGAATTCGGAAGACATAATACCACCTTCGGTATGAACTTCAGCTACATATCCCCTGATATTGCTTATTATTGGATTTGTTTGAGTAGCAGGCTCTAGCGCCACGTCTCTACTGAATAACCAAGAAACGTTTTTCATCTTTACAGATAAACCAAGTTTTGCTATAGCTTCATTGTATATAGCATCTGTCATGCTGGTGTTAACCGCACGCCCATAAAACTCTAATTCTATAGTACTAGGCATTTTGTACAAGCTTTGTGCGGTTGTTGTGGTTGTATCTCTATACCTTAAGTTAGTAACAATACTAGAATCCGCCACAAATAGGTTAGGGTTAGTCGGATCTAACAATGTATGATATGTTCTTGTAGAAGGAATAGAACTGCCTACCGCAGCCGCTCTTTCCATTAGGAGATATCTACCACCATATGCGGCTAGCTTTGAATACCCGGGGGTGGTCGTGTAGATGTTTTTCACTATCCTATTTAAATAATAAACTTTAGCTACAAAAGGCGTGCTCTGGCCAGTAGTATCTGAAATTAGTAAATCTACCTGATTTATAACACCGCCGCCCATTTTAACATTATATATACTACCCGCGCTCTTGGTATCTTTATCTACCCAATTGATGTCTACTTGACCTATATTGATAATCTCAGTGGGGTTATGCGGGTTTTTACCTCGCGCTAATGCCTTCGTTGGGAAGACTGGATTAATTGGGTCTATTATCAAATACACATTACCTGTAGAATTGTAACCATCATTATCACCAAAACCAAAGCTGATTTCCTCTACAGCTATTTGTAGATAATCTAGGTTATATATTGCTTCTGTTGTTATTCTGTTATTCGCTGCAGACTTAAATGTGTTTCTCAAAACAACAGACGTAACAGTACTAGAGTCAGGATTAGCTCCAGCCCAATCAATGACCCTTCTGAGCTTATCTTGGTTATGCCCTATTCTTGAATCTAAAGGATAAAATACTACAGGGGCTTGTTCAACTTGCGATCCACTTTGCCCTGCTACAAATTTCACATCAAACTGGTCTTCTATTGATAGACCTGAGTATCTATTAAACTCAATTACATAGTTGGTTATGCCTAAAATACTTACAAAATCCCAAAGATCTGCTTTTATTTGTAAACTTACTTGCTCACCAGTAGTTCTTGATTCATCTTCTCCGTAACCAATATGCCCCACTAAATCATAAGCAAAACCACCTGTTACTAGGATGTCATCATTTACTAAAAGCACACCATCTTTATACCACTTTATATCAGGGATAACTGGGCCACGATTACCGCCACTAGCATACTCTTTACATAGAATATCGGATGCGTTAGCGTTAAAATCAAAGTGAGAAATCTTCGCACCAGTACTTCCTGGCAGACTAGAAATAGTAGTTTTAAGCGACTCTAATCCCGATACCACACTTCCGTTTGTTAGGTTTTGGTTACAGAATATGCTATTTACCAACGAGGAAGGAACATCAGATACTAGTCCTTCAAACGGATTAGGATAACCATCATGCCCAGAGAATGTAAAGACACCATTATTGTCAGTTATTGCGCTAGGTAAGACAGTTATACTCCTATCGAGTACTATTACCGCCAAAATATAATATTGCGCAGCATCTCCTTCCCCTATTCCCTTTAGCTGTCCATAGAATAAAAATGTTCCGCCAGCATGTATTTCTTCATTTATATCAAGTTTCCACTCTCCCTCCACATTAACGAATGGATACGCACTGTCTGCTGGGGTAAGCGCAATATTTAAATTTACTTTTTCCTCATATATCTTGAATTTGAAAGCTGCTACTTTAGGTAGTTTAAATGTTGATGCATCATATGGATCTATGTAATACTTGCCCATTACATCAAAGGATTCGTAACTTCCTGAAACAGTATTAATCGCTCTGCTCGTATAATAAACGCTTTCTAACTCTCTGTTTAAAAACTCTATCTTGAACGTTAAGGAATCATTACCATCGGGTAATATTACCTTAATTTCTAATTGAGCATTACGCCCGCCATAATCTGCACCAAGAGTATGACCAAACTTATCATATGTAATTTGAGTTATAGGCTCAAAGGTTCCCGTTACTACATTTTTGATATTGAACACAGTATTGCTATCTGCAGCAAAAGTGTATATGGCCTGATCGGGTGAAAACGCACCAAACCTTACTGTCATATCTTTGGGTAAGATAAGTATGCCATTTTCGTCTTCTGGTCTTTCATACGGGTCTATAACTGCATTTGTGCCAGTTAAGTTAATCTTAGTATTGTATACAGTTCCGCCACTGTCTAGAGGATTTACCTTAACCCTCAACTCTATTGTCTGCTTCTCGCCGTTATACCCAGTAACTGTACTAGTAGCAAACAACACGCCGTTTAAGCCCATATAAGTAATGTTTTCAACTAGTTTTTGAGGATCAAACTGATTAGGATTATCTGCCTTTGCAAAGCCTTCTGCAGGAATCCAGCCAATACCGTCTAAAGTAAACTCTTGTCTTCCTTCCGCCAGGAATGCAGTGGTAATATTGGGTATTATCACTGTACTTAACCTTGTTTCTAGTCCTTGTACGGGATAAAACTCATAAACGTTTTTAATATGCAACCAACCATCTTTAATGTTGTATATGCCCGTACCTTCAGTTTTATAATGTGTTTTGTTAATATCTTTTTTGCGGAAGTTAATTCTTCTATTAATTTCTTCGCCATCTTGTAATGTGGTTTTTAATGAAATGTAACTACCATCTACAAAACGGAAGAATTCATACGGGACATTCGAAACTCTATCGCCTATTTCTATAACTCTTTGGTTATTGTGTGAAAAAGATGCTTCCATTGCGTACCAAGCAAGACCTTGATATTCGACAGTGCCACTCTTTTCATATTCTACTGTAAAAGTTTCTGAAATTACATATCCATCAATACCGCCATATAAAGGGACACCGTTTTCATCAAATGTTTCCACATTTTCTGTATAAGTAGTAGCTAAAATAGCATCTCTCACAGCAGTTACGCTAACAGTAAAACTTTGTTCACAACTACCTACTCCCAGTTTTGTAACAGTGAAAATTACTGTTGCTAAATTGTCGGAGATTCCGACAGACGGGTCTTCATAAAATTCACTTGCATCTTTTTTGAAAAACAGTATGTCATCAAAGTCTTCTCTTAACTCAAACTGCATGGGGTAAACTCCTGGAATATCTCCTTCAAATCCTACAGCTATTCTGCTAAATAAGTATTTGATGTATTGCGATGGAGTAACAATGCCAGTTTTGACCTCGTTATTTTCGTTTGTGTACACACCTCTTAAGGCATAGGGCTTATTGAGGACAATATCAATTTTGTTTTGACCTTCATAGGTAATTACATTGGTTTCAGGATCAGTAACTAAACTCTTTACTTCGCTTGTTATATCTACTGGTACCACTCCGTACATATCTGAGAGAGCAAACTCTCTGTCTAAGTTTGGATAATCTATATCTCTTATAATCCTATCTGTCACCCTAAACGCCATAGAAACAGATTGTTCTTGTACAGTCCCCGGGGATATTCTGCCTCTTAACTGAATAAAGTTTCCTAAATAACTAGCCTCGTTATATTCATCAATGCTACCAAGAGGATTTTTAAGCACAGAAATAAGCTCATTTAGGTTTTCCCATTCGATACTAATTCCTTCTTCCATGTAAGTGCCATCTTCACCCTCTTGAGAAGGCACAAACGCTACACCTACAGTTAAGTCCGCAGCTGTTAAAACATCGATTAGTTCACTACTTAAAACCGAGTAAGTATCAACCGCAACAAAAGGCATGGCTACTGTGGCTCCTTCTGGAGTTTCAAAGTCTTCTAATATAACTTGCTCTGGGGTCATACCACCAGATACGCCATATATGATATTAGGTACTACTACTTTTCTATCAAAGTATAGGTTTAATGGGATAATCTGATCCAGCATGCCGCTAGAGGTGTCTGCTGAAAGCTTGGTGTATACCGTATGTTTTCCACCTTCATAAGGATAAATATAGGTTAATGCATCAGAACCGTCTTCTGTCTTCCAGAATGCTGTATATTTAGCATCTTCAATATCACTATCTTCGCCAAACTCTAATATAAATGAAGTTGGTAAAATCAGAGGTGCATATGGATTAAGGTTCCTAATATTATAATGTATTGATCCATCCTCTCTTACTTCCTCTTCTACAGTGGTAAACGGATTATCATTTTCATCCAACATATGAACTCTCTTATATTCACCACTCTTATTGTGAATTATCATTGTCACAATTTGGAAGTTTTCATCATTGCCTACTCGCCCATATACAGCAAAGAATTCTTCTTGAGCATAAACATTCAATATGTTTCCTTCAGCATCAATTATATTGTCTGGCGTCCCATCTAGTGATGTAAGCCATGTTACTTCATAACCCAGTCTTTGCATCCTGTTTCTATATACAGCGTCAATCCAGATTTTAGATGGGAGTCTCTTGTTCGTAATCGCTTCACTATATGGGTCAAACTCAAAGTATGAGCCTATCGGTTTATCTTGGAAAAACGCGGCATTAGATACTTTTACTGCTTCTCGCCTAGTTACATCATGAATTATTTCACCATGTGTGTCGTATGAGATTTCTGTTATAGCAAGCAAGCTGTCAGCCTGAGTTCCAATAATTCTCTTTGGGCATACAACTGTAATCTCAATATCTTGATATCCTACGTGGGTATCTCCAAATTTTGCACGAGCTTTATTATCCCTGCCATCATTCAATGGATTTATCGCCTTATCCACAGCAACATTGTTTGCAACCTTATGATTCCAATCCAATATCCCAGGGAAAGTGCCATCAAATTTCGTAAGTTCATTTTCATTTACTGTGAAATCTTCGGGGAGGTTTCCTATAACTCTAAAATGACCACCTTCAAAATATACTCTCACTTCGTTAGCTGGTCTTGTTCTCGTAGCTTCGCGCGGTAAAACTGTTGTTATAGGTAACGTATACGTAACTTCATCTAATGCATCAATAGTATAATGCCCGTTTTCTTCATCGTTAATTTGAATATGAGAGACAATTTTTGTAAGCACAGTTACTTCAAGCCCTATCTCTAAACCTCCATACATGGCAGTAACAATGTATAAACCGCCTCTGAAGTTTATCAAGCTTAAATCAAACCCCCAATCAAAATGTTCTAAGTATTCTTTTCTATATATATCGGGAGTAAGCCTGTTGTTAGAATAGAATGTTAACTCCAATGTGTCCGCAGCAAGACCGTTTACACCATCTTCTCTGTATACAATGGGATTATATGTCCTTCCGCTAGCCGCAAGCTTAGCGCGCTTAACTGCATAATCATACGGGTCTATCACTACCTTTGCAACAATAGGAATAGTATTGTTATAATAATCGCCTTCGGGAACCACAGGAACACAGTTTTGGACCTCAATCAATGCATCAAACCTAGTTTCACCAATACTCCCTTCTCCTATAATTATCGAATATGTTTGAGGTGGAAGTCCGCTATATACCTGTTTTATGTTTGCATTATTATACGGGAATCCCTCTATTCTATATGGAAGTGATCCAATTCTTCCATTGTCATATATAACTTCAATAGTATCTGGCATCGGTACTACTGCGCCAGGATCAATAATCATGAAGGCATCTTTTAGATTAAGTACTTTATTAGTGCCATTTTCTCTATCTGTAAAGTACATAGCATATGCTACCTGCAACCCAAATAGTGATGTTGTTGGATTGTATGACGTTTTACCCGTTACCATCTTCACGGTCTCGCCAGTAAACGTTAAGAAGTACTGCTGCACTTTATCTCCCATTATGACAGTTGCCTTCTCTACTAGCTTCGCTTCATACATTCCACTCCACATCTCTTCGCTTGGAATGTTTATAACTGGGCTATGATAACCATCTGGTGATTCAGTTATTTCTGGCAAAGCAAAAGTGACTTTTAGATTCGCTGAACTCATCAGTCCCGAGACTCCAGTAATTCTCTTTAATGGGTCTATAGTAACTCTGTTTTCTACGCGCGGGAACATCTCAATACAAATGCTTTCTCCATCTAAGCGCACCACAGATTCTTCTAATATTCGAGGGATATTGTTTACTAGATTGGTAAAGTCTAAAACATTTCCTGCTGTAGAAAGTTTATTTAAACCTTCCATAATCACAGATACTCGCATACGATATTTAGCATCTATCATCCTATTATCTACAAGGACATCTTTAGGAGATGACATATCAGTATTAATACGAACCAATACTTCTGTTCCCTTTGTTATAGCAAGGGTTACATATGTGTCATCAAGATAGGTAGCAATATGACCCTTGATTCTTAATCCATTTCCAGTTCCAGGTGCTATTGTAAATGGAGTATTTTTGCCTGACACATCACCCATAAATATACCCATAAATGAGGATAGGTCTGCATTTTCAGATGCACTAGCGTTTTCTGTGGATATCAACGCATCTATTTCAACATTAATTATCTCTGGGGAGGCACTCTCTTCAAACTCTTGGAAGTATGTAGGATTAATTTCATCTGGGAATGTTATGTCGAGACCCGCTTCAGGTACTTCCTGCGAAACTAAAGACAGAGTAAACAACACTTTGTTTCCGCTAACTGCCTGTAACATAAACTCGCCAGGCATCTCGGATAGAGCATGCTTATGTGTATTATATGAAACCTCCAGGTAGAGATTATCAAAAATCCCTAGTGCTAATAAAACTTCAGCTTGATCTGCAGTTATGCCAAAAACTTCAGTCATTTGTGATACTAGGGTTGCACTGCTATTTGAAGATAAGTTGGTCACCAACTCATCATCAATCCTAAGTATTACCCTGTCCCCTTCGCTACGAATCTTACTTAATAAAACACTACTTGCCGACAGGCCTGTACCTTGAGTTCCAAACATATTTTGTAACGAAAACCCTTGGGTAAACATTGTCACGCCCTGGTTTATAATACCTTGCAGTATATTTGATATGTCTAGTGAGGTAACTTTTATTTTATCCAAACTTAAGGCCTCATAATCTACAGCACGCTTGACATACCGATTTAAAAACCCTGCACTGTCTAAGTATAGATATGCATTCTTGTAGTAAGCTGCTATCATTTGCTCATTGACAGAATGGGCTTCACCGAGGTTTTCACTTTTATCTCTTATATCCAAAAGCAATTGATTGTTCGTATTGTTTGCCATATCAAGAACTAACTGCAAATCTGCTGGGAACTTTTCATTCAGGTCTGGAATTTCTAGATAGCCTTTAAAGTGCAAATGTCCTTGTTTACTTTCTAAATATGAATTTAAGCTAGTTTTTTCCTCATTAGTTAATAGTTGCTGCCTTTCGTTATCAATTAAATACTTAATCTCTACACGATAATCATTGTTAACAGTGCCCCAAGGCTCCATACCCTCTTCATCATCGTCAAATACTATCTCCATAGCATGAATAAAGTTTGTATCATCAGATAATGTTTCTATCGTGGCATTAAATCTTCTTAAGGTAAATCTTTCTACCTTAAACGCACTTAATGTAGATAATTTAACACCTAACAGCAAATCTGTTATGGGGTCAAATTTTGCGCCAAATGGCACTAATGAGTTTTGAATACCATCGTTTACTACATCTTTAGATCTGTCGAGATCCACATTTATTATATTGAAACTTTCTATATTGTCTTCCACATTGGCTTTACTAATGTTTTCGCTTTCTGCGTACAACTTTACCATATTTAAAGTTTCTAAAACTTCTTCCGAAGTTAATGTTTCACCCAAATCGAAGTTCTTCATTATATCAAAGAAAACTCTAAATAAACTTGTTCCACCAAATCCCTCAATCTTATTCAACTTTTCGCCGATTCTATAATAAAGGTCAGAATTGCCATAGTATACAGCTACTTTATCCTGATGGTTAAAATGATCGAATACTTTTAAATAAATCTCCGAGTCTTGCCTTCTCTCATTATCGTAGTTTGCCTGATAAACAACATCTAGATTAATATCTCTAACCTCTACATTAAATTGTGAGAACACATATGTTACTTGTTCTGCCCGCCTGTCTGAACTTAAATGTTGATTCAAAGCAGCACTGCCTCCAGCAATTTTACTAAACACCTCGTTTTTATCCAGAGTTATGCGTTTAATAGTATCGCCGCCTCCAGCGTTGTTATCCTCCCTATTTTTGGGTGCGCAAGAACTGATAACAAGCGCCAGTGCAGTTATCATAAGAATAACAAGTAAAATTGTAGTCAGTTTTTTAAATTTCATCTCATTTCTCTTTCTTTCATCTATTAATGTTATTTCATTACGTTAGACATTTTTATGTTATATCCTTTAAGCACTTCTTATGCCGAATGCTCTCTTGTTACGAATGGTGTAGTAGAATATATAGTACTTGGATGTGTTGGCTGTACGCTGGTCTTGTATATCCTTATTTCTTTAGCTGTTTGCCTACTTATTCCACCCTCAACAACCGCTTCGTTCCACGCGGTAACTTCGTATAAGTAGTTTTGGCCTTCATGTACAACACTTGCAAGGTTTGTAAGTTCGGTCCTTAGTTCACTAGTATAGTATGTGCCATATGGATTCAATCCTTCTGCATAATCGTTTGCGCCGTATACTTTCTTCGGTGAACCCATCAATGTATTGCTACCTGCAGCCGTTATCTTCATTTCTGAGCCAGTCCTTGCGTCTAAGAAGAACAGTATTATGTTATACACTTCTGTGTACTCTACATTACCATCCTTAATTACTTTTACCGTTACTTTGAAGTGATCTAAGTAACCACCTATAGCTATATCTTCTGCAAACTTTAACTGCCCTTGAACTGCCGTATTCCACCATGTAACATGATATGTGTACACTCCAGCTGCAAATGGTTCGCCTTCATAGTTCCCTTGAATATTTGCCTCGGGCAGGATGAAGGTATACGGCTCGCCAGCAATGGCAGTCCCGCTCCTTGCAAAATTAATATCCAATGGATTAACTATGAACATTGTTTTTTGTTTGCCTTCAATGGCTAGCGGATCGGAAGATAACATGTCATACCTTGCGCTATCTATTCCCATTCCATATCCTAGATTCAAGCCAGTTATTTCATACTTTGAATTATATTGCCTTCTTACAACACTTGTAGAGTATGATCTTCCTCTTATAGTCACTTTCCTACTGTACTGAATATGCATGTTGTTGTTAATAAGTACATTAGGATCCCATTCAGTAACTGTATAATCTATAGTCTTGCCTTCAAGTTTGTAGTCTTTTATGGCGGTGTTTAAGATGTTATCAGTAACTGATACTCCATCCCTTTCTCTTGTTACTGTTTTAACCATGAGCGTTGTGTTATACGAATCTTCGTATGGATTAATTGTCCCTGTGTATGTAGTATTATTGTACTTAGTCTTAATAGCACCCCTATTTAACACGTTCATACTGGAATTATTGATGTAAGTTATCGGGGACATATCTAAAAAGACCATCATTATTCTAAATGCCCCTTGATAGACAAATCCAGTCTGTTGATTTTCTACGCGTATAGTCACTGCCCAGCCTTTATACACCCCACCGCCTACATATTTATCTGGTATGGATATAGCTGGTGTTCCAGGCTGCCACCAAACTGCCGAGACTACCATGCCTTTGGAATTTAGGTCTACATTAGATTCTAGGTTATAATTACCTTTTGCCCGAATTGGTAAAACATAGCCCGTTCCAAAATATGGGTTCAAGGGATCTACTACATATATTGCCTCGTTGGTGCCACCATATCCGTACCCTAAATCCACTTGTGTTATGTTAAGTGTTTCAAATTGATAGTAAACATCATAGGCTGGTGTCGTACGTATTACTGCTGCATTCCTGTTTGCAAGTGAGAATCTACCAACTGCATCTCCGCCTGTACTCATAGCGTTTCTTGCTCTTATTAGAGTTCCCTCATCCCATTTAATCCTATATGGGTGATCGGCTGGATAGTAGTTTTCTGTGCCAGCTATCTTCACTGTAGTTGGATCTATGTCTTCAGGTATAAATATTACATTTTTCGATACCGGATCTGACCCATCACGAACATTTTTAACCTTAAATACCACCTGATATGTCTGGTATGAAGATTTATTCGATATTTGAGAGAAGTAAAATCTTATATCTTGCATCATGCTTTGATAAGCTCCGCCTTGTAACCTTCTAATGGTATCAAACTCCCATGTGTCGATGTATAGTTTTATGGTGACAGGTTGTCCTCTATCCCTATCATATATCCATCCTCTCACTAGAATATGGCCAGTGGGCGTTCCTGCTGCGATAATGTCTGAATCTGCAAAGTCCCAAATTACTGGAAGCCTTCTATCTTCAATTCCCGGATAATATCTATTATCTTCTACACTTGATGGTAAGTCGGTAGCCCTTCCTGCATATGGATCTTTCATATGATATATTGCATTTGGGTTTTCATAGTGAGTATCTCCGGTTACGTTATAAAAGTCTTGAACACCTAGTTGTAAACTCCAATTTTCTAATATATATGGGAGTACGTTTACATATAACACTAAATCTTGATGGGGATAACCTGCAAACTCTTCTGCATTTGAAATAATGGCAGATGTAAGCCTGAAGTGTTTTTGCCCCTCAGGTTTTGCTGCTAGTACAGTTTCGTTAGTATCATACCTTACTTCATAATCCGCTGGTGTAGTCCATGTGGCTGGGTAATTTACAAGATCCGGTCCTTCTGCAAACTTAATTGTAACTCTAGACGGAATATCAACATGTTCAGAATATGGGTTTAAGGTAATGTTTTTATTATTATCGCTATCGCCAATATTTTCAAAACTATACTTTGTAACAGTCTTATCATTAAAGTGTAAAATCAAATTAACAACCTGACCATCTAGCAGTGTTATCTTGAATCTTATATTTCTTCTGTCAGCATCTAAACCATTTATTGACAAGGTATGCCCATCTAAATCATATGGAGCGGTAGTCTGCCTGACAGTTGCAACATGACCAGTTGTCGGATTGACTGGGAAATATTCAATATTTTGATACACAAACACTCTATCCCCACCATAATGCAAGTTAAGCACTCTAGATAGAGCTACGCTGCCAGCGTAGGATGCATTTTTATATGCGTCGAAGTTGATAATTATATCTCCAGCTGCATTTACCGGTTCGCTTATCAAAGACCTGCTATTGTTTTCGTCTTCATATATATACGATACACCCTGTACTAAACAAGGCAATACTCTCAACTTGAGCTGTACGATTTCTCTCATAACTCTGGCTTCAGCGATAACTATATCACTAGCTGTACCTAAATAGTTAATTGCGTCTAGTTCTGCAGGAGTTACTCGCATTGTCCATGTAACACCGCTAATTAATAAGTTCCCTGCTAACACTAGTCTTGAAGGAAGTCTCGATGGAATTATGTTCGTTCCAAGTGTATAGTGATCATATATGTTACTAATAGTAATAACGCCATTTTCAATATAATATCTTCCACTTCCTGCTTCCGAACTATAATCTGAACCAATAGCTATGCCTACAGAGCTAAACCTCGCATACACCCTAGAACCGTCTGGTAGTAGTGTTGATAACCAAATTGCTCCACCGCCATATATACTAATTTCAGATAGCCTGTCAATTTTATCAAATTCCTTAAGCTCTAACATCCAGTTTTCTTCGGGGTCAATACCAGGAACTGGAGACTTAACAACAGACCACCACCTTGGAACAGGTGCATCTGCTGTTGCAGAGTTTGCATAATACACCTCATGTCCATCAGCATATTTAACTTTAAATCCAAATTTTTCAGAAATTACATATCCATTGGGATACTTGGGACTATTGTCAGGATTATATGCCTGCAAGGTTGTGCCTAACTCCGAGCCATCCACTTTTATTATGTAACTATCTCTGTCTTCATCAATTACCAACTGGTTTGCTGGTGTAAACTCCGTTACTATCATAGTGACTTTAAAGTCATCTGCGCCCTTGCCTTGACCTACATAAATATCCACACCTTGTCCAAGTGCTGTAATCATTTTTTGTAAATCAATGGTTCCATATAAAGGAAGGATGGCAGAAGTTGCCGCATCCCGTATTGTTATGATTTCGGGGTTATATGCGCTATCTTGGAAACTTCCCTCGATCTCACTGAATAAATACATGAAATAGTCATAAACATTAACTTTAACGCTATCTACTAAAACATATGTGTTATCTGCATCTATAACAAAACCTTCGCTATCAACTTTTAAATTGTTAACTAGTATGGTTCTATTTTCCTCATCAATAACCATATCAGAGACATTAGAGTCATATTTTACCACGTCCAAACTAACTAAATCGTTTCTAGCTATGTCATATGTTAAATATATCTTTTGTTCAAATGATGGATCTAGGCCTAATGTTGCATATACATTTTCATGTAAGGTGTTTTGTTTCCAAGGAGCATTTTCTGACCATTTAACGGCATATTCTCTGATGGTGTCATCTTTAAATGTTACTTTTAGAAGTTTTGGAATATCAAATCTCTTATACGTATCCACATTATATGTAAAGATTCTTTCTTGTAGGCTATCTCCTAAATGAGTATCATTAACCCCAGAAATCCTTTCTTCTGAAGTTATAGTAAGCTCTTCACCTGCTGCATTTTTGAGAGTACTTCCGTCTGCATTATAAAACTCCACATCAGAAGCTACCGCTGATAAATTTCTGACTAGTAATTTTAATACTATATGATTATCGGTAGTTGCATCACCAATTGTAGTCTCTAAATAATACGCGCCAGGATTTTCACTTACACCCACTAAGTTATATCTACCATCGCCATCTATTGTGAAGTGAACATCAGTATCGCCATCGACATTTCTCCACTCTACACCATGTGCCGTTACTCTGCCTTCTTCATCATAACTGTTTGTATAATCATATCTCTGATATATACCAGCCCCTTCATCTATGCTGAAAAATACTGCTATTTCCGTCGGAAGCACCCAAGTCGATGTATCAAATGGGTCTACATTGAATATACCAAGCAGCTCATCATCTATTGCGTATATTTCACCAGGTCTAATATAGTCTCTAATCTTTATATTCCTAACTTCGTAATTGTTTGCAAGATGGTTTTCTGTCTTTAGTTCTTTTACAAAGGTCTTTATCACCTTATCCGGAACATCCACATTCATTACAAGGTAAGGCACCTTAAACCAATCTTCATAAAACCATACTTTATCAGCATCAAAATGACCACTAAAGTCTAAAAATGATGTTGTTTTATTATCTACAGCAGTTGTGAATGGCTTAGGATTCCCATTTGCATCGCGCTCATTTACTAGTTTTACGTTATCAACTTTTTCATGTGCCCAAACTACTAAATTTTTTGCGTTAGGCCCTTTTAGCAAACTGCCAATATTGGGCATCCTGCTAGGTCTATCTTCAAGCCTTGGCTTGTTTGACAATATCGTGCTACCAAGTAAATCGCTAAAGTTTAAGGTGTACTCCTCTCCATTTAATCCTTCAAAATAGTATGTTAAATTTGTTGGAATAAAATAAGTATTTGGGTACAAAACATCTACAGTATGAGTGTTATTTTTAATTTCTCCTGGCACTTTAAAATACTTAAACTCTCTCGGTAACACCCTTAGTCTTAGCGCAATTATCTGCCCATGGAAGTTGGTATATACATATGTGTAGTCATTGTCTGTAACAGCACCATAGTTATTAATCTGTTTTTCGCTGTATATGGTGTTTGCATCTTCAAAATCAAAAGACCATGCAAATGCTCTTAATTCATCTGGAGTTTCTTCTTCTGGGTTATTGGGATAAATTTTTGTAAACTGAATACGTACATCATACTTGTCAAAGTACCACCTTACGAACCCAGCCGGGTCGTTTCTTAATCCGTTTATGTAATAGGCCTTGTATAACAAATATGCAATAGGATCTACGTCTGCAGTCATCGCAATAGGTGCTTTGACCTGACCATTAGGCGTGTTTATGTTTATGTATGGCAAATCTGTTAACACTGTTCTGTTCAACACTTTAACCATGACGTTTTCTATATAAGTAGCCATCATCCCTTCTCCGATAACTACTTTAACTACGAACTTACCACCCTCTAGTGTTAAATCTTCCCAAGTCATAGTATTGTACTGTATGCCTTCATAAATACTGCCATCCCAGTCAACTTCATTTAGTAATCCACCAGTTCTATCTATTCTATTGTATGGATGCTTTGTGAAATCTAAACTTGTATTAACTACAATTCTTGCCGAACCAATTGCTGCTGCTATTGCAGGTATTTTGTCTTCTAACGATGCTGGTATTATATACTCACTAGAGGAAGGGTTGTAATGCACTTCGTATACGGTGCCATCTGCTCCCGTACCACTTGCCATATACCAGCCCGTCACCAAGTCATATGTCATGTTTTTGTTTGCATATCTTGCATCATATAGCCTGATAAGGGCAGTGTTTCCAAGCAGCCCTTCTACTACCCTTCTTTCAACCATTACATCATCTATCTCAACTGTTTCCATAAGAGCATAGTCTGCACTGCTAACAATGTAATGCATTGCGCGGTAGTTATATAAGATATCAATGCCCTTATCATTTTCAACAATATAGTATCCAGGTAATCTAAGCCCTAAATCATACAAGTGCCTTAGAGATTTTGGTCCAAAGGTAAATTCTTTGGGATAGACTACAGCATCTGGACCTAACTCTTCATATGCTTTATCGAGTTTATACTCAGTGCCCAGCCCTACTATATACACTTTATTGTCTGAATCGTATAAAATTTCATATCCACGTTCTGAAACAACGGTATAGTACTCGTTGTTTTTATCAAATATGGCATGCAGGTTGTAGTCAGCAGCATATGTATTTACCATGTTCATTTCGCCATAATATGCTCTTACAGAAGTTGGAATTGCCCCAAGCGGCTCCCAAGTATAGTAATCATCTACGAGCGTAGCTATTTTCTGTCTTCCTGTAGAATTACTTATGTACACCAGATAATCTCTAGTTACACCCATGAATTGCTTGTCAATTCTAGGTCTGTAGTATGCATTTCCTGCAATAACATCGATACTCTCTTGGTTATATAAGAATTTTAAATTTCTTGTTTCGATTCTTGTGCCAAAATCAAAGTATACTGGAATTGTTTCATGTAACTTAGTAGAGTATGGGCTTTCTCCAGTTATATTTGTCAGCTCGCCTACTGAATACATAGCAAAGTCTTTTTCTAACTGGTCAATGTTTTTAACCCTTTGTTTAAATCCGATTTGTATGGCCAAAGAGCCAATCATCTCATCAACACCAAAGAACTGTTTTATCGTGTCATTAGACGTAGTTACCCTTATTACATCTGGCTCAAAAGTAGCCCAGCTATCTTCCATTAGTGCCTTGACAATGTCTGTCAACCCAAGCACTATGTCTCCCGACTCGTTTTCAAAGTCATAACCCATGTACTCGTAAAGTGAGGTGACAAATAAGTCCTCCCTGATTTTAAACTTAGGCAAGTGATCAAAAATCTTGTAATCTAACCAAACATACCCTAGCTCCTCTAGAGGATGAGCAGTATTGAAACTAACATCGTTTGCGTAAAGTTCTAAAACCTCGGTTCTTACAGACCCCTCCATCATATATGCGCGACTACGGAAGGCACTTCTGCCCTTTC